>JAHUZY010000148.1 GCA_019264505.1 Phenylobacterium sp.
GGGCTGCGCTTGCCAGCCCAGCCGAGCATCTGGCCGCCATAGGCGCTGACGCCCTGCTGCGCCTGATATGCGGCTGCGGCCGGCGGCGGACCATAGCGATCCTGCACCGCCGTCTGCGCGGAAGCCGCAGCGGCGCTCGCCAGCAGCAGGCCGGCGGCCAAGGGGGTGAGGGCGCGAGTCGAAATCATGCCCCTCTGTTCTAGGGGCGGCGGCTTAACCCGCGGCTAACGGCCGCGCCACCAGCGCAGGCCGGAGCGCTCAAGGCGCGCCAGACCCGCATAGAGCAGGGCGCCCATGAGACCCAGGACCACCAGGGCGGCGAACATCCGCGCCGTCTGCAGCCGGTTGCCCGCCTCCAGGATGCGCCAGGCCAGACCCTGCGCCCCGCCGGACCCGGCGACGAACTCGGCCACCACCGCCCCGATCAGGGCCAGGCCCGCGGCCACCTTGTGGCCCTCCAGCAGGAAGGGGACCGCCGAGGGCAGGCGCAGGCGCACCAGTCGCTTCACCCGCCCGGCGCCATAGAGGTCGAACAGCCGCTCCAGATCCGGGTCGGCCGCCTTCAGCCCGGTGATCGCGCCGGAGAAGATCGGGAAGAAGGCCACCAGAGCGGCCAGGGCGATGATCGCTCGCTCAGGGTTGTCGATGCCCGCCCAGATCACCACCAGGGGCGCGATGGCCACGACGGGTGTGACCTGCAGGACCACGGCCAGAGGCTTGATGGCCCGCTCCAGGATAGGGCTCAGCGCCACCATGAGCGCCAGGGCCTGGGCCGACAGGCTGGCCAGGACCAGGGCCGCCAGGGCCATGGCCAGGGTGTTGTAGGCTGAAGCCGCCAGGGTCGGGGCGTCGGCCCAGAGGCTGGCGGCCACCGCGCTCGGCGCCGGCAGGAAATAGGCAGGCACCTCCAGGATCCGGCAGGCGGCCTCCCAGGCGCCCAGGAGGGCGATGATCAGCACCAGCGGCGCGAGGATGTCGGTGAGGCGTCTCATGCCGGCGCCTCCATGCCCCTGGCCAGCACCGTCGAAACCGCCTCTACCGTCGCCCGGAAACCGGCTGTGGTGCGGAAGCCCTCGGGGCGCAGGGTGGGTCCCGCCACGCTCATCTCACCGGCGATCCGCCCGGGGCCGCGGCTGAACACCACCACGCGGCTGGCCATATAGACGGCCTCTTCCACGCTGTGGGTGACGAAGACGATGGCCGGCCGCGTCTCGGCCCACAGCCGCAGGACATCATCGGCCAGGGCCCGGCGGGTGATCTCGTCCAGCGCCGCAAAGGGTTCATCGAGCAGGAGCAGGCGCGGCTCGGTGACCAGGGCGCGGGCCAGGGAGACCCGCATGGCCATACCGCCCGACAGCTGGGCCGGCCGCGCACCCGCTGCGCCGGCCAGGCCGACCCGGGCCAGCGCAGCCTCGGCGCGGGTGCGGGCCTCGCGCCGGGCGAGGCCTGACAGTTCCAGGGGCAGGGCCACATTGTCCCGGGCCGAGAGCCACGGGGCCAGGGTCGGCGCCTGAAAGACCACCGCGCTTTCGCCGCGCCTTGCGGTGCGGCGCACCTGGCCTCGGGTGGGACCCTCTAGTCCGGCCAGCAGCCGAAGGGCCGTGGATTTCCCACAGCCGGATGGACCGACCAGAGCGGTGATCTCGCCCGGCGAGAGGGCCAGGTCCACAGGCCCGAGGGCCAGGCCCGACCCCGGGTACTCGACCTCAACTTTCGCCAGTTCGGCGACGAACGGCTCCATCCGCGATGGGCCTAGGGCAGGAAGTCGAGGGTGTAGGCCGAAGACCCGTCCAGATCGGCGGGATAGACCCCTTGCGCCTTGGCCATATCCAGGAACTCGGTCCAGCGGGCCTCGGTCATCCGCCCGGTCATGGCCGGCTCGCCGCCATCGACAATGCCGTAGGATTTGAGCTTTTCCCGGGCCTGGTCGAGGACGTCCTGGGTCATTTCCGGGTTGTCGGCCTTGATCAGGGCGTCGCCCGGGGCCGGATCGCCCTCCAGATAGGAGCGCCAGCCGGCGATGCTGCCTTCCACGAAGGCGCGGACCGCCTCGGGGTTGTCGGCGATCAGCTGGTCCCTGGCCAGCACCATGGTGGCGTAGCCAGGATAGCCGTTGTCGGCGAGCAGGAAGACCTTCGGCGCAAAGCCCGCCTCCTTCTCGATCGTATAGGGCTCAGACGTCACATAGCCCTGCTGGGCCACCCGCTTGTCCGAGAGGAAGGGCGCGGAATTGAAGGTGTATTTGCGCACCTGATCGTCGGTGAAGCCGTACTTGGCCTTCAGCCACACCCAGAAGGCGGTGACCGAGGCGTCCGACAACAGGATCGGGCGGCCCTTGAGGTCGGCGATGGTCTCGATCCCCTGGTCGGGATGGGCGATCAGGACCTGCGGGTCCTTCTGCATGAAGGCGGCCACGGCCTTCACCGGCGCCTTTTCCTGGGCGAGGTTCAGAACGATGAAGCTGTTGGAGCCCATGCCCATGTCCACCGCGCCGGCGGCCAGCAGCTGTGGGACATTGACGCCAGGTCCGCCCTGGATGATCTCCACCTTCAGGCCGCGCTTCTCATACTCGCCGGTGGCCAGCGCCTGATAGAAGCCGCCGTGCTCGGCCTGGGCCCGCCAGTCGGTGGCGAACCGGAGGGTGGTGAGGCCTTCGGCGCCCGTGACGTCGTCGGTGTCGGCCGCTGGCGCGCAGGCGCAGACCAGGGCGGCCAGAGCGATGCCGAGATGGCGCAGAAGTCCCATGAAATCCCCCGAGAACAAGCCCGCCCTATAGGTAGGGCTCCGTCGGGCCTGCGCCAAGCCGCTTGGCGCAGAGACGTTTGCGCCTCAGGCGACAGCGGGAAGCGTGGTCGCTGCGTCCTGGTCGGCTGGGGCCTGTGTCCATCGCGCGAGCGCCGCATGGAGGGCCTCGATCTGAATGGGCTTGCCCAGGGTGTCGGACATGCCCGCGCGGCGGCAACGCTCCATCATTTCGGGCATGACATCGGCGCTCATGGCGATGATGGGAACCTGCCCGGCCTCGCCACTCAGGGCGCGGATTCTGCGGGTGGCCTCCACACCATCCATGACCGGCATGTGGATATCCATCAGGATCACGTCAAAACCGCCCCCGCTGGCGGCTTCAAGCGCCTCAGCCCCGTCGCAGGCCAGTTCAACCTCGCAGCCCAGCAGATCCAGGACCGTCGCGCCCAGGTCCCGGTTCATGGCGTGATCATCCACCAGCAGCACCCTGATTTTACCCAGGGCGTCGGCATGGGCGGGCTCGGCCTCTTCCGGCGCGGCGGCGGCGTGCTCGGCGACGATCTCGAACCAGAAGACCGAGCCTGAGCCCGGCTGGCTCTTGACCCCGATCAGACCGCCCATGGCCTCCACCAGGCCCTTGCAGATCGCCAGGCCCAGACCTGAGCCGCCAAAGGCCCGACCGACGGAGGAGTCGGCCTGAGAGAAGCGGCGGAACAGCCGGTGCATCAGCTCACGGGGGATGCCGACGCCGGTGTCCTGCACCTCGAAACGCAGCAGGACATCCGGCCCCTGGTCGCGGACGGTGATCTTGAGCCGGACCTGCCCGGCGGCAGTGAACTTCACCGCATTGCCCAGCAGGTTCAACAGGATCTGCCGGACCCGAAGATCGTCCACCATGACCGGCAGATCCGTGGGGCCGACCTCCTCCAGGAGCAGCTCAAGGCCCTTGGCCTCGGCCGAGGGGGAGATGATCTCCAGGGTGTCCTGGGCCACGGCCCTGGACGTCCTGGGGGCGAGGGCCAGCTCCACTTCCCCGGTTTCCAGGCGTGAATAGTCGAGGATGTCGTTGACCACCGCCAGCAGGGAGCCGCCCGCCCGGTGGATCAGCTCCAGCTGACGTCGCGCCTCATCGGGCAGGTCCTGGTGGCGACGAAGGGTCTGGGTGAAGCCGAGGATGGAGTTCATCGGCGTGCGGATTTCATGGCTCATGGTGGCCAGGAATTCCCCCTTGGCCGCCCCGGCCGCCTGGGCCCGGTCCTGGGCGCGCTTGGCGGCCCGGGTGCGCATGGCGAGCATCCGCCGCGTGCGCGCCTGCTCGGACAGGATCAGGGCCACCGACAGGCTGGTGAACAGCGCCGTGGCGATGATGAACTGCAGGTTGAGGATCCGCTGCGGCTGGCTGAGCGCGCCGTGATAGGCCGGCCCCAGAGAGACCATGGTGGTGGCGATGATGGCCATCATCAGCGCCGACAGCGCGACGCCGCGGGGACCAAGCCGGAAGGCGGCCGCGACCAGGGCGGGCGTCAGCAGCATGGGCGTCGGAAAGCTGTGGGGCAGGTAGGCCACAGCGCTCAACAGAGCCACGAGGCCATAGATGGTGATCTGCTCGGCCAGGGCGCGGCGAGAGTCATGGCCCGCGCGGCGGTCGGCCAGCAGCATGACGGCCGGCAGGCTGATCGCCATGCCCAGGGCGTTGGCAGTGAACCAGCCGATGACGATCTGAGGCGTCGACTGGGTCAGATAGCCCAGCAAGGCGCCGGCCAGGATGGCGGTCAGGGCGGTGGTTGGGACGATGGCGAACAGGGCGATGCGCAACAGGGTCGCCAGGTCGGCGATCCGGCGCCGCTGGCCACAGATCCGTCGAATGATCAGGGCGGCCATGCCGGCTTCGAACAGGTTCAGGCCCGCGAACAGGGGCAGGGCGTCCACAGGCGCGCCGACCGCGAAGTTCACCGTGACGCCGGCCACTGTGCATCCGGCCGCCAGCCAGGCCGCACGGCGCAGAGGGAGCAGGACAAAGCCCGCGGCCATCAGGCCGCTCGGCAGCCACAGGGTCGCAACCCCGCCGCTCTCCCGGGTCAGGGCGACGCAGAACAGGGCGCTCGCGGCGAAGCTGATCGTCAGAATCAGCCCGAGCAGCGCGTCGCGTCGGAGGTCCCTGTTGATCGGCATGGGTCGTTCTCTCCCCGAATTGGGGACAATATGGTCAAGCTCTGGCGCCAAATGGTTAAACGCGGCCGGCCGCAAGGGTTCGCGCATGGCAAGAGGGCGGCGCTGCGGCAGGCCGCGGCGTCGCCCTCATTCCAGACCCTTTCGGACCTGTATCGTAAGGTCGGTGCGACTTCGAACGCGGGCTTCCCCGCAGGTTTCCGTCACGCCGGTGTCCTCAAACCCAGGCGCCGGGTCGCCCCGTCGCCGTCGGTCCGAGAACCTTCTGCTCCATCTGCTGTCCGGTTTCCCGTTCAGCCAGGGCTGCAGTCCCTCTCGACCCCTTGACCTTGAGCCAGAACCCGCTATGCAGCAAGCGCCCGACTTCGGCCCGCGTTGGAAATCCTGTGATCGCCCTGTGGGCAGGCTGTGGACAGCCTGTGACTCTTCGGTCAGTTTCCCTGCAAATTCAGGTGATTGTACCCGTCCACAGGAAGGTGTGGCCGCTGGCGTCTACCGCCCGGCCTCCAGGGCCTCGCGACGCTCTTCAAGCTCCAGCCACTCCATCTCCGCGGCCTCGAGCCTTCCCCGGGCCGCCGCCAGGGCCTGGCCAAAGCGGTCGAAAGCGGCGGGGTCGCGGCCGTAGAGCCCAGGGTCGGCCAGCTGGGTCTCCAGCACGGCGATCTTGCCTGGCAGTTCGGCGATGAGGCCGTTCAGCTCCTCCAGCCGGCGCTGCTCCTTGTAGGAGAGCTTGGCCGACTTAGGCGCAGGTGGGGGCGTCGGTGCGAGCGTCGGCGCGGCGGGCGCAGGCTGACCC
>JAHUZY010000180.1 GCA_019264505.1 Phenylobacterium sp.
ATCTGGGTCAGGCCGCCAGCGTGATGCTGCAGCGACAGGCGGAGGGGCCGCCGGAAGAGCGCTTCGTCGACTTCATCTACCAGCCGATTCTCGACGCCCGCGGGGCGCCCTGGGGTGTCTTCGTCGAGGGCAGCGACGTGACCGACCGGGTGCGGGCTGAGCGCCAGCAGAAGCTGCTGCTGGATGAGCTGAACCATCGGGTCAAGAACACGCTCGCCACCGTCCAGGCGATCGCCGCCCAGACCCTGCGCACCACCGCCAGCCCCGCGGCCTTCCGGGAGTCCTTCGAGGCCCGGCTGCTGGCCCTGTCGGCGACCCACGACCTGCTGACCCAGTCGGTCTGGCAGGGGGCGCCTCTGGAGGAGGTCATCCTGATGGAGCTGCGACCGCATGGGGTGGAGCGCTACCAGCTGGAAGGTCCCGAGGTCGCCCTGTCGCCGGCCGAGACCCTGACCCTTGGCCTTGTCTTCCACGAGCTGGTCACCAACGCCGCCAAGTATGGGGCGCTGTCCACCACCGAGGGCTGTGTGCGGGTGCGCTGGCAGGTTCGCGATCAGGATGGCGAGCCGCGCCTGGAGCTCACCTGGTCTGAGGAGGGCGGCCCGAAGGTCTCGCCCCCGACCCGGCAGGGGTTTGGCTCACGCCTTATCGAACGGAGCCTGCAGGGCGATATCGACGGCGAGGCCCGGCTGGACTTCGCCGAGGCCGGCCTGAAGTGCCATCTCAAGCTCCGGCTTCAGGCGCAGCGGACGGGTGACGTAGCGGCGGCCTGATCAGCCCGAGGGCCTAGATCCGGTAGCCGCCCGCGGTCAGCTTGGTGAACACCGTCTTGGTGATCTTCACATAGCCCTTGTCGGGGTCCTTGAAGTAGAGCGGCGTCTTCACCTTGGCCGGATCGAACCCCTCGGCGACCAGCTCCACCTTGCGCTGCTTGAAGGTGCCGGTGACCTCCATGGCGGGCATCATCCGCAGGAACAGGGGCTGGGCGTAGGGCGCCAGCTCTTGGCCCACATGGGCGTTGAAGGCCTCCAGATCGAAGGTCTCGTCGGTGACCAGGGCGGCCATGCCGGCCCGTCCGTCGGCGCCGGGCACCTCAACGCCGTAGACATTGGCCTCCAGCACGCCAGGCGCCTCCTGCAGGCGGGCGGAGACCTCGTTGGTGGAGACATTCTCCCCCTTCCAGCGGAAGGTGTCGCCGATCCGGTCGATGAAATAGTAATAGCCCTCGGCGTCCTGCTGCATCAGGTCGCCCGTCCGGAACCAGGCGTCGCCCTTTTCGAACACGTCCCGGAGGATCTTCTTCTCGCTGGCGGCCTTGTCCAGATAGCCGGTGAACTCCGTCCGGGGATCGTTGCTGATCCGCCCGATGCACTCTCCGATCTGGCCTACGCCGCAGGCGATACAGAAGCCGTCGGGACCCCGGACCGGAACCTCATTCTCCACATCGAACTGGACCAGTTTGAAGCCCATCCGGCGCCGCAGATAGCTCGGGATGCGGCCGATCGAACCCACCTTTCCGTCGAAGTTGAACATCGACACATTGCCTTCCGTGGAGCCGTAGAACTCCAGGACGTCGGGAATGCGGAAGCGGCTGGTGAGCACCGGCCAGACATCGGGCCGCAGCCCATTGCCGAAGGCCAGGCGCAGCTTGTGCTGGGTCTCGACCTCGGTCACCGGATGGTTGACCAGGTAGCGGCAGAGCTCGCCGATATAGACGAACATGGTGCAGCCCTCGGCCGAGATGTCAGGCCAGAACTGGCTCGCCGAGAACTTCTTCTTCAGCACCACTGAGCCGCCGTTCAGGAGAGCCGCCCCCAGGGCGCAAAGGCCGCCGGTGGCGTGATAGAGCGGCAGGGTCACATAGATGCGGTCAGTCTCACGGCCGCCGGTGGCGCCTGCAAATCCCAGCATGTAGAACTGGGCGCGCATGTGGGTGACCCGGGCGGCCTTGGGCAGGCCCGTGGTGCCGCTGGTGAAGATGTACAGGCAGGTGTCCCGGGCGGTCATCCCCTCGCGGACGCTGCGGTCGGGGGGCAGGTGGCTGCAGCTCTTGAGCGCCTGCACCAGGTCGCGCTGCTCATTGTGCGCTTCGCCGAGCATCCACTGATGAACCTGGGTCTCCAGGGTATCCTTGACCTCTTCAAACGCCCCGGAGGTCTCAGGATCGACGATGCAGTGGCTGGCGCCGGAAATGTTCAGGCAGTGGGCCAACCCCGCGCCGGTGAGCTGATTGTTGATCAGGGCGGTGACCACCCCGACCTTGGACAGTCCGTACCAGATGCAGAAGTACTCAAGCCGGTTGGGCATGAACAGCGCCACCGTCTGGCCCCGGCGCAGGTTCAGCCCGGTCGCCCAATGGGCGTAGCGGTTGGCGATCCCGTCCAGCTCGGCATAGGTGACCGTGCGGCCCTCGAAGGTCATAGCCGGGCGGTCGCGCCACTTATCCATCGCGGCCTGCAGGTCATCACAGACCAGATTGGCGGAATCCGGTGAGACAGATTTCACCCTTGGAAGGGTGCGCGAGATCTTACGGATGTACCGCAGCTCACGTGCCAGCTGGTCCTTCAGGCGCATTTGATCCCTCTGATTTTAACCGAGTTGATGGTCGGTTTTGATTGGGGTCAAGGCATAGCAGCCACAAACAGCTATTAGATTTCCGAACCGACGGCGACGCGTTCACCAGGCCCCGCGCCGGGCTGCGGGCCCTGCGTCCAGAAGCCGCAGCCGGGTCCCCCGTAAGAAAAATCTAACCGCGCTCTGGGCATGATCCACCAACCGCAGAAGGTGGAATGATCACATGTTCAAGGGGCTGTTTTCGCAAGGCATGGCCGAATGGGGCACCGCGAGCCTCGTCTTTGTCTCCGGCGCCATGACGGGGCGGCTGCTGGCCACCGGCATGTCTGAGGTTCAGGCGCTCGGCGCGATCATGGCGGTGCTCGGCTCGCTGACCGCCGCCGTCGCCGTCCGCGCCTGGCCGCCCAGTGATCCCGTCAGGACGCCCAGCCCGCCCCGGGACTAGACCGGATCAGGCGCGCAGCCTATTTGGGCTAACCTTGGTTTTCGGAATCGGGAGAGCTTGTCTCTGAACACGCTCGGGACACTTGAGGACAGCGAAATGCGTCGCCTCAGTAACCGTAACCTGCTCGTTCCCGCCGTGGCCATCGCTCTGGCCGCGATGACCGTTTTCATCCTCAGCCTTGTGCTCTGGAGCCAGAGCGTCGACCAGCAGACCCGGACGCGCGAGGAGGAGCTGGTGCGCCAGGGCCTCGTTTCCGCCATCGCCGAGGTTGAGGCCGCCAAGGTCTCGGAGACCACCTGGGACGAGGTCGTCCTCTTCCTCGACAACCGCCGCGACCTGGACTGGGCCGACGCCAATCTGAACGACTTCTACGCCCTGGGCTTTGAGTTCAGCGAACTGACGGTCCTCGATCCGCAGGACCAGCCCATCTACCACCGCCGGGGGCGGGAGCGGGCGCCCCTGGATGCCGCGACCATCACGGTGTTTGATGACCTCCTGGCGGCGGTCAGGACCGCCGAAACCCAACGACCGCCTCTGAACAGCGCCCCGGCGCCCTGGTCGACCATGCCCGCGCCGATCCAGGCCAGCGGCTTCGCCGTGGTTGATGGGCGCAATGTCCTGGCGACAGCCACGCTGATTCAGCCGGACACCGGCGCGGCCATGCCGCGTGAAGACCGCGGCCTGGTCATGCTCACCCTGTTGCCGGTTCGCGAGGTCTCCATTGATCTGCTCGCTGAGCGCTACCAGCTCGCGGATCTGCGGACGGGATTGGGTGAGGCCCATCTGAAGCCCGGCGATGCTCAGGTCCGGATGGACGTGGTGCAGTCTGACGACCCGCTCATCCTGGCGTGGACGCCGCAGCGGCCCGGAGCGTTGCTGCTTCGCAACTCCATCCTGCCCATCCTCGCAGTCCTGCTCACCTTTGGCGCGGTCGGCGCGGTGATGGTCGGGCGGGCGCGTCACGCCTGGCGTCAGCAGATGGAGGCCCAGCGCACACAGACCGAGTTCCTGGCCAATATGAGCCACGAGATCCGCACGCCGCTGAATGGGGTCTGCGCGGTCGCCGCCGCCCTGGAGGCCACCCCGCTGTCCCCCGTGCAGCGGAACATGGTGGAGATCATTCGCTCCTCAGGGATCAGTCTGGAACGGCTCCTGTCCGACCTGCTGGATGTGGCCCGGATGGAGACGGGCTCTGTCCGCATCAGCCGCGAGACCTTCAATCTGGCCGACGCTGCGCGGACCATCGACACGCTTCTGCGCCCCCGGGCCGAAGAAAAGGGCCTGACCCTCTCCCTGGTTATCGCGCCCGAGGCCGAGACCCGGGTGGTGGGTGATCCTGTGCGGCTGAAGCAGGTGATGGCCAATCTGCTGACCAACGCCATCAAGTTCACCGGGTCGGGGGACATACAGGTCAGCCTGAAACCGCTGGGCGAAGATCGCTGGCGGCTGCAGGTGATCGACCAGGGCATGGGCTTTGATCCGGCCCGCAAGGCCGAGCTCTTCAAGCGCTTCGCCCAGGGCGACGCCAGCATCGGCCGCCGCTATGGCGGCATGGGCCTGGGCCTGGCCATCAGCCGCGAGCTGGTGGAGCTGATGGGCGGGACGATGGACGCCGAGGGCCGGCCGGGCCTGGGCGCCACCTTCTGGGCCGATATCCCCCTGCCCGTGGCTGAAGGCGTCGCAGAGGCCGAGCCGACGGAGCGGGAGACCATCCAGACCCGCCCCTTGCGTATCCTGGTCGCCGATGATCATCCGGTGAACCGTCAGGTGGTGGAGGTTCTGCTCTCCGAATTCGATGTGGAGCTGGTGCTGGCCGAGAACGGGCTGGAGGCCTGTCAGGCCTTCGAGGCCGCGCCCTTCGACATGGTGCTGATGGACATGCAGATGCCGGTGATGGACGGCCTGACCGCCATCCGGAACATTCGGGCCAAAGAGAATTCCACCGACCAGGGCCGCACCCCCATCGTCATGCTGACCGCCAACACCCTGCCCGAACACCGGGCCGCCAGCCTGGCGGCCGGCGCCGACCTGCACATGCCCAAGCCCATCGAGCCTGAACGGCTCATCGCCGTGCTGCAGAGCGTCGCCGAAGGTCAGGGCGCCGCTGAGGCCTGAGCCTCAGAAGCTTGACGACAGGGAGATGAAGCCCCGCAGGCCCTTGGTTTCGTGGGCGTAGGGTTTGCGTGTCAGGGGCTTGGCCAGCTCAAAGCGCAGGCTCAGCCGGTCCTTGAACACCAGCCGGATCCCGGCGCCGGCCGAGGCCAGGTCCACCGACTCCCACCCCGGGGCGGCGTTGTAGTTCCAGACCTTGGCGCCATCGACGAAGCCATAGGTCTGGAAGAAGGTCATCGGCCGAAGCTGGGGATCCCAGCCCGCCCGGAGCTCCACTTGGCCGGCGACACCACGATCGCCCATGATCTCGGCATAGTCATAGGCCCGGCCTACAGGCAGACCTCCCGCCGAGAACTCCTCTGACGCCAGGAGGGGATCGGGGGACCATTGGCCGCTGGCGGACATGAACAGACCAGCCCTCGGGCCGAGGTCGCGGTAATGCGAACCGTGCAGATAGAGCTTCCAGAACCGGCCGCTGGCGTCCCATCGCGTACGCCCATCCCGGGCATCGCCGCCCAGCCCGCCAAAGCCGCGGCTGATCTGGGCGAAGGCGGTGGAGTAGCGGCCCTCTCCCCGTCGCTCACCCTGCAGGGCCAGCCGCGCCACGGCCAGCTCGTCTACAAGCTCGGCCGTCGTCCAGTTCTGCTCAACCCGGCGGACATCGGCCTGGGCCAGCAGCCACAGGGCATGATCCTGCCGACGCACGGCGGGCAATGAGAGCCGGACGCTGGCCGACTGGCTTTCGTTGCCCAGGGTCGCAGCGAGTCCATCGGGGTCCCCATCGGCTTTGGAGGCGGCCAGGGTCCCGCGAAGCTGCCCGCCGCCCGGCAGGGGCGCGCCGTAGGAGACATCCACCTGGGTGAACCTTGGCGCCGGTCCAGGCGTGGTCAGGACGCCGAGCCCCAGTTGGTCGCCGGATCGTACGGCGGAATTGACCGCGCCGCGGGCATAGACCTGCCAGGGTCCGGCCTGCTCGCCGCCGCGGTTATCGACATAGACCTGGCCCTCCATCTGGCGAAGCCGGGTATGCACCACCAGCCGATGCCGGGCCGGATCATCGAAGTCCGGCTCCAGCTTGGCGCTCACCTTGACCCCTGGCAGATCGTTGGCCAGGGCCAGGCGTCGATCCAGGTCGGCCAGTTTCAGGGGCCGAATGTCCACAATATCGCCCAGCAGGGCGCCGACGGCCGGAACGGCGTCCCCCTCGAAGGCGACCTCGCCGACATAGCCCTCATAGACGACCAGCCGTGCGTGGCCCTCGGCGCCGACCTGCCGTGGGGTGGCGGCGCGGGCCAGGAAATAGCCGTCCTTGCGGTAGCGGTCGGTCAGGGCCTGGGCCACACCCGCCAGGTCGGAGATCCCGACCTCGGTGGCCAGCGCATTGGCGTAGAGGGGCGCCAGGTCCCCTTGCCGATAGGCGCTCACCCCGTCGATCGTCAGGCCGCGCAGCACGAAACGGTCCGCGGCCGGGGCCTCAGCGGCGGCTGACAGCCGCGCTTCGTCGTCCGCGCGGGCCAAGGCGCGGTCAGCCGGACCGCCCCCGAACCCTGCGGTCAGGACGGCCGCGACAGACGCCAGGGCGGGCGCCGCACGACGCAGAACCAGACGCGCAGACAACACCGGCCTCGAGGCTGCAAACAGGGTTAATCAGGGTCGGCCAAGAAGGTGAACGACGTGCTAACAATATAAAATTGCTCAAACATTAGGCCTCGGTTAGCCCTCCTTGCCTAACCTTCAGGTTCGAACCACAGCCGCCGAAGCGCGGTTTGGCCTGAAGGCGTAGAAGATGCATGGCAGAAAGCGGGCCCTCGCGGCCCTGATGGGAACGGCCATTTGGCTGGTCGCAGGC
>JAHUZY010000200.1 GCA_019264505.1 Phenylobacterium sp.
TCCCCGCCGCACCAGGCCCCTCGCGGCGGGGACGGACGGCCGCCTGAGGCCGCAAGGGGTATAGCGAGGGGCGGAACAGAAGCAGGTCGTGACCACACGAGCGCGGGCGTTACGACGTGAACTTGATGTGTTTGCTCTTCACCGCCGCGCCGACGAAACGAGGAAGCGCTGCTTCACGCTAGATACAAGGCGCTGCTCGCCGAATGGCAGGCTGTGCGGCGGGAATACGCCTGGTGGGGGTTATCGGAAACGGGTGCTCAGAGGGATTGAACGTGAGGTCGGAGGATATCTACCGTCTCGGTCAGTCCCTGAGCTTCCATTTCTAAGAGTAACGTCTCTGCAGTCATCGCGGGGAGTTTGAAGCGTTCCCGCATTCGCCTGACCGCGGCAACGCCGCCCCCGATGTCGAGCGCCAACGTGTCTGCGATGAAAGCGTCTGCCGACTTTGCCTCAATGTTGAGTGGTGCAAGCAAGTCTTCCGGAAAATCCTTTAGATTCTCGGTAACGATCATCGCGGCCTGCGTCTTAAGGGCCGCAGCGACGACGTGAGCGTCTTTCGGGTCAGGTAGACCGGAGCACGCAGGGAGCAATGCGTCGAAATCGGCGACACAAGCCTCTTCGAATGCAGTCTCCATGTTTGTTCGTGCTTTTTTGGCGCGATCGCCTGCGTCCGGCGCTCCCTTGCCCGTGAGAATCTTCTCGATCGCCCGCTCGGTCTCGTCGAGAATCGGAGCGGACCAACGGAGACGGTAGAATTCCGCCTCCGCCAAGGTCAGGAGGAGATTTCGCTTCAGAGCGCTCGCAAGCGAACAAGCATCGACGATCGCTGTAAATCTGTTCGCGAACACACTTTAAAGATGCTCCGCGTCCAACTCCGCCAAGTCGGCAAGAGACTTGGCCCGCTGAGCGTCTCGCGTCCTCTTGTAGTCAAAGAGATGCTCGGCCTTGATGCGTCTATGTCGCCCAACCAAATCATGTTGAATTTGCCCCCGATCCAAGAGAGAAACGAGATGGGGGCGAGAAACATTCAAAATATCAGCCGCTTGCTGCGTCGTAAGCATTTGGCTTACGGGGACAAGCGTAACGGCGTCGCCTCTACCCACGTGGCGCAATAGCTCCATCAGCAGATGGGAAAGCGCCGGCGTGAGAGCGATCTCTGCGGACTTGTTTTCTGCATCCAAGACGCGGAGCCGTTGCCCCGTGGACGTGGCGGTCTGGGCGGCTAGAATTTGGCGCAGTTGATTGGCCGCCGCCCGTTCATTGGCGGAGGGCAGCCGATCACCGAACGCCTCGGCGAAGGCTGGAACAGTCATTGCGATGGCTCCCGGTTGGATTGAATAGATAGCGCATATTCGAAATAAACGCAATTATCGAAATGAACGAACGCGCATTGCGTTTCGAGCTTTCAGCTCGCGGCCGCAAAAAATCCGCAAAGAATCTTATGCCGCCATTACCAGCCTTGCGACGTATCGGGCGAGCTGGGGCGACAATCGACACACCCCGTCGGCTCGGATTACGAAATCCGCTCCGGTGAAGGGTGTTTTCAACACGAAGCGCAAGACCGCAGCGTCGGCGATCGGCCGCCGGGGCTCGATCAAGTCGAAGGCGAACGCCTGCGTGTCGTCCCGGTCGTGGTGCATGATCCCCCGGCGCGGGTCGTAGCTTCGCTGGCAGTTTCCATATGGATTTGGCTGCGCAAGGACGCATAGGCGTAGTTGACCGCGCTCCCGAACTGCGCGGCGCTTGAACGGCTTCGATCACTGCGGCGCAGCGACTTAGCGGTGGGCGCGAGGTCGGTGATTTTCGCAACATGGTCGCGATAAACCCGGCGAGCCGGCTGCCGTCGATCGGCAGAGCCGGCGCCGGCTTGTGCAAATGCGCCTCGCGGACAGCATCGGCACCCCCAAGAAAGGGCGGCTTGCCGGTCAAAAAGCGCATGGATGATGCAGCCCAAGGCATGGACATCGGCTGCATTTTTGGTCCGCTCGCCACGCCATTGCTCCGGTGCGGCGTAGACGGGGGTTAGGGAGGTGCGGTGGCGTTCGAGAGAAGTGGCGTCTCCGACAAACTTCGCGATCCCGAAGTCTGCGATCTTCCGACGTTCCTCGTGCCACAGGACGGCGCCAGGCTTGAGGTCGCGATGAAGGATGTCCTAAACCTCTATCCACTCCAGCTGGCCCTCCGCGCGTGCCTTTATGAGCGGTGTTCTGAGCCAGGCGTCGTCACTCCCAGCCTTTGAGCCACCAACATCTCCGATGTTGGCCGTGCCCAGATGGAGGCCCGGCTATCGACAGAGTCCGGCAGTCGGGAGCGGGTGTAGTGCGTCGATGATGGTCGCAGGTCCTTCGCTATACCCCGCCTGAGGCCGCAAGAGAACATCTTGCGAACAGAGAACAAAAGGCGTACGACTGAGTCCTGGACGCCCAGCCGGGGATCGCCCCGGTCGGTCCGACGGAATCATGGGATAAGGGGTCCCCTCAAATGGCACAGTCGGCGTTGAAACTCGTGGGTAAAGAAGAAGGCGACAAGCAGCGCGCGCTCGAGGCCGCGCTGTCTCAGATCGATCGGGCCTTTGGTAAGGGCTCGGTGATGAAGCTGGGGGACAAGGGCAAGATCGTCGAGATCGAGTCCTATTCCACCGGCTCGCTTGGCCTGGATCTGGCGCTCGGCATCGGCGGCCTGCCCAAGGGGCGGATCGTCGAGATCTACGGCCCGGAAAGCTCCGGCAAGACGACGCTCGCCCTGCACGTGGTGGCCGAGGTTCAGAAGGGCGGCGGCACCGCGGCCTTTGTCGACGCCGAGCACGCCCTTGACCCGTCCTACGCCCACAAGCTCGGCGTGAACCTGGACGACCTGCTGGTGTCCCAGCCGGACACCGGCGAGCAGGCCCTGGAGATCACCGACACCCTGGTCCGCTCTGGCGCCGTCGATGTGATCGTCATCGACTCGGTCGCGGCCCTGACGCCGCGGGCCGAGATCGAGGGCGAGATGGGCGACAGCCTGCCGGGCCTGCAGGCCCGGCTGATGAGCCAGGCCCTGCGCAAACTCACCGGCTCCATCTCCAAGACCAAGACCCTGGTCATCTTCATCAACCAGATCCGCATGAAAATCGGCGTCATGTATGGCAGCCCGGAGACCACCACTGGGGGCAATGCGCTGAAATTCTACGCCTCTGTCCGCCTGGACATCCGCCGCACCGGCTCGGTCAAGCAGCGCGACGAGATCGTCGGCAACAATGTCCGGGTCAAGGTGGTGAAGAACAAGGTGGCCCCGCCGTTCCGCGAGGTCGAGTTCGACATCATGTACGGCGAAGGCATCTCCAAGCTGGGCGAGATCATCGATCTGGGGGTCAAGGCCGGGGTGGTCGAGAAGTCCGGTTCCTGGTTCTCCTTCAACAGCCAGCGCATCGGCCAGGGCCGGGACAATGTGCGGGAATTTCTCAAGGCCAATCGCGATGTGGCCGACGAGATCGAGAAGGCGGTGCGCGGCGCCACCTCCAAGATCGAGGAAGAACTGCTGGTGGGCGCCCCGGACGAGCCGGACGACTGACCATCGAGATCTCCGCAGATCGCGTCGTGAC
>JAHUZY010000214.1 GCA_019264505.1 Phenylobacterium sp.
TTGTCATGTCCCGTGAGCCGCGGCGCAGCCGGCGCTGGGGCTGGGTCTGGAAGACCCTGGCTGTGCTCGGCCTGCTGCTGGTGGCGGCGGTCATCGGCGGCGGCGTCTATCTGCAGCAGAAGTTCCTGCAGGACATTCCCGACCTGCCGCCCCGGGCGCAGCTCTATGCGTTCAACCGGGCGCCGGGGATCAAGTTCTTCGACCGCAATGGCGACCTCATCGCCTCGCGCGGTCCACGTTATGGCGACCGGGTGCGGCTGGCCGACCTGCCCGCCCACGTTCCCCTGGCCTTCATGGCCGCGGAGGATCACCGCTTCTATCAGCACGGCCCCATCGACCTGCAGGCCATCGCCCGGGCCACCTATGTCAACTGGCGCGCCGGCCGGGTCGTCCAGGGGGGCTCGACCCTGTCGCAGCAGATCGCCAAGAGCCTGTTCCTGACGCCGGACCAGACCTTCGAGCGCAAGCTGCAGGAGGCGGCGCTCGCCTGGCGGCTGGAGCGCATGCTGACCAAGGACGAGGTGCTGGAGCTCTACCTCAACCGGGTCTTTTTCGGCGCCAACACCTTCGGGGTCGACGGCGCGGCGCGCACCTATTTCGGCAAGCCGGCCAGCCAGCTGACCCTGGCGGAATCGGCGCTGCTGGCGGCCCT
Organism: Phenylobacterium sp.; assembly: GCA_019264505.1. Taxonomy (GTDB): domain Bacteria; phylum Pseudomonadota; class Alphaproteobacteria; order Caulobacterales; family Caulobacteraceae; genus Phenylobacterium. The sequence continues at coordinate 653 of JAHUZY010000214.1, forward strand.
GCCCAAGGCGCCCTCGCGGCTGGCGCTCACCAACGACATGCCCGCGGCCCTGGCGCGGTCGCGCTGGGTGCTGCAGCGGATGCAGGACACCGGCTGGATCACCCGCGAAGAGATGGAGATCGCCCAGGCCCAGACCCCGGCCCTGGCGCCCACCGCCACCTCCACGGACGGTCCCTATGGCTACCTGCTGGACCACGCCACCAACGAGGTGCTCGCCCGGAACGGCCCCAATTCCCCCGACCTGCTGGTGCGGCTCTCCATCGACCCGGTGCTGCAGGACCAGGCCGCCGCCATCCTCAGCCAGGTCATGGCCAGCGACGGCGTCACCGCCGGCGCCGAACAGGCCGCCCTGGTGACCCTCGGCCCGGACGGCTCAGTGCGCGCCATGGTGGGCGGGGTGGACTACGCCCGCAGCGTGTTCAACCGCGCCACCCAGGCCAGGCGCCAGCCCGGGTCCACCTTCAAGCCCTTCGTCTATGCCGCCGCCCTGGAAAAGGGCGTGCTGCCCACCGATGTCAGGGTCGATGGACCTGTCCGGTTCGGCGACTGGCGGCCAGGCAATTATGGCGGCGGCTACCGCGGCCCGGTGACCGTGGAGACCGCCCTGTCGCGCTCCATCAACACGGTGGCGGTCAAGCTGGGCGCCGAGGCCGGCGGCCCGGCCCTGGGCGACATCGCCCAACGGTTTGGACTGACCTCGATCCCGCGCAATCCGGACCTGTCGGTGACGCTGGGCGCCTATGAGGTAAGCCTGCTGGAGCTGACCAGCGGCTTCCAGGTGTTTCAGCAGGCCGGCGGGCGGCTGACGCCCTCGATCATTGAGGAAATCCGCACCGTGGATGGCCAGGAGGTCTTCACCCGCGTCCCCTCAGGCCCCCTGCCGGCGCTGGACATCAGCCACGCCAGCATGATGGTCAAGATGATGAGCAAGGTGCTTGCGCCCGGGGGCACTGGCGCGCGAGCCGCCTTCGACTGGCCGGCGGCGGGCAAGACCGGCACCAGCCAGAACTGGCGCGACGCCTGGTTCGTGGGCTTCACCCCGGAATACGTCACCGGCGTCTGGGTGGGGAATGACGACGACACGCCGATGAACCGGGTCACAGGGGGCGCGATCCCGGCGCAGATCTGGCGACAGCTAATGATCGAAGCCCACAAGGACCTGGAGATCCGCGAGTTCGACTGGCTGCTGCCCGACCCCGAGCCGATGTTCGACGAGGACCCGAGGAACGGCTTCTACCAGGGCCTCGCCAGCGAATTCTCCGAAGCCGCCGTCCGGGCCGAACCGCCGCCCCTGCCGCCGCCGCCCAGCCAGCCGCAGCCTCGGGACGAGTTCGACGACAGCCGCCCCCTGCCGGAAGACGACATCCCCTTCTGAAGCCGCCGCCGCGGCTCGGCCTTGAACCTGGACCTCAGTTCAGGGGACGGGCCAGTTGCAGCAGGATCTCAGGGATCCGGGAGGCCAGGACCGGCTTGGTGATCCAGCCCAGGGGCCTCGCCTCGGCAGCGCGGCGTCGGACCTCGCTGTCATCGTGGGCGCTGACAAAGACGGAGGGAATGTCATAGAGGGTGCGGGCGTCCTGCGCCGCCTCGACGCCGTCGCGGTCCCCAAGCAGCCGGATATCCATCAGGATGAGGTCAGGGGATTCCTCGCGGCAGATCTCAAGGGATTCCTCGGCCGAGGCCGCGATCCCCACCACCTCATAGCCTGCATCTTCCAGAGCCGCGCGCCACTCGCCGGCCACCAGCCAGTTGTCCTCGGTGATCAGGACTCGACGGCCCAGGGGAAAATCGGCGTCGGGGCCGCCGTCGGCGGCGGCGTATCGACCGGGACCATCCTGCGGGCCGCGGGACTGAAAGCGGTAGGCGTCAGGATGGGGCATGGCTCGCCTCGGGAAGCGGAAACGATACGACGGCTACGGCGCCGCCGTCGGACTGGATGACGAGATGACCGCCGATCTGGCGGCAAAGGCCCCGGACAAGCCCCAGGCCTGAGGAGGTGGGGCCTGAAGCGGTCGGGGCGAAGCCTGGCCCATTGTCCCGCACGGTCATCACAGCCTGATCTCCGGCGCGGACGAAATCCAGGGACACCTCTGCGCCTTCGCCCGCGGCGTACTTCACCGCATTGGTCAGCAGCTCGTTGGCGATCAGCGCCAGGGGGAAGGCCAGGTCATTGGGGGCGATCACCGGCTCGGCCCGCACCTGGATGGCGATCCGCACGCCGGCCAGGGACTGAACCGTTTCGGCCAGGGCGCTGAGCATCTGGTCGACCCGCAGCCCGTGGGAGGACTCCTCGGAATACATCAGCCGCTGGGCGTCAAAGAGCGCCGAGAGTTTGGACTGCAGCATCTTCACGAACTGCTTGCGGCCCGGATCCTCGCTCTCCCGGCCCGCGGAGGAGACCAGGGCGAGGATCATCTGCAGGTGATTTTTGACCCGGTGCTGAAGCTCCCGATAGAGCACCTTGTTGTGCGCCAGGGATTCCTCCAGCTCGGCCTGCACCCGCCGACGCACATGGATTTCGGCGTTCAGCTCGCGAACCTGCGCGGTCAGGGCCGGAAACTGGTCGCCGACGATGTCCCGCAGCTTCACGGCATAGCTGATCTCGCCGTCCTGCCGCAGGGCCAGGGCCTCGACCTTAGCGTCCGGTTCAGCCGGCACAGCCCCGGCCAGTCGCAGCGCCCCGAGGACCGGATCGGCTGAGCCCGAGGCGCGCTCCAGCAGGTTCTGAAGACCATGCAGGTCGGCGAACACCTCGCGCCAGTTATCAGCCCCCGCGCCGAAGCGGGCGCGCGCCGGCCGGTTCATGTCGATGACCCGTCCATCGCCGGCGAAGACGATCACCGGCTCGCGGATCAGCTTGGAGATGGGATGCATGATCAGCGGTCGGCCAGTTCCGGCCGCACGCGCCGGAAGTACTCCCGGGCCTCGCCGCCATCCTCCTTGGGGGTGAGATAGACGGTGACGTGACAGCCCGGATCGCCCCGGGCGATGGCCTTGTCGATCTGGACGCGGGCATAGCCGAGGTTCTCGCCGGTCACATGACCAAACACGTTTGACGTCATCATGCACAGGGCTGGGCGACCGGCCACGAACTCACCGAACGGACAGGAATTGCTAGCGAAGACGATCCGGTCCTCCCGCTGCTCGACGATGTAGAAGTCGCCCTTGATCCGCTGCTTGAGGTCCACCAGCACCTCGGCCACCTGCTCGGCTGACAGCTGGTCCACGGCCAGGGCCGCGCGGTACTTCTCATCCAGGGCCTTGCCCACCGCCGCGCCGACCACGCTGATATAGCCAGACGCCTCCTCCAGGCCGACCACGTCCTGCAGGGCGCCTGACAGCTCCCGCAACAGGGTCCGCAGGAACATGTCCCGCTCAAGGTCGATATCCAGGTGATCCAGCGACATCAGGGGGCTCCAGCCGCGACCAAGGCCGCGTATCCGCAGCCGGGCACAACCTATAGATCGTCCGGCGCCTACCCAAAATGGTTTTCGCCCACCCCCAAGGGAGAGCGCCGACGCGCTCTTGACGCGGCTCGCCAATCAGCGGCCGGGATAGGGATGGCCAAAGAAACCGTGCACATCCTCCAGTCCTATGTCGCCGGGCGCGGAAAGGCCCTGAAGGCCGAGCAGCAGGTGGGCTGCGCCAGCGCCGAGGAGGCCCGCCGCAAGGCCGAGCGGCTGGCGCCCCTGCGGGTGGCGGTGGTGGCCTTCTCCGTCTCGGCCGACACCGAGATGGGCGACTATGACGAGAACCCGGTGATTCACTTCCGCTCAGGCCCCCTGCCGCCGCCTTTCGACGAAGCCTGACGCAAGGTTTGTCGGCTGCGCCCTTGCGGGGGCGCCAAAGCGCGCTATGTGCCTAGCCCTATGAAGCCCCCCATTCTTGCGCTGAAGAACGTCCGTCTCGCTGACGGGCCCCGCATGCTGTTCGACGGCGTCGATCTGGCCCTCGAGCCCCGCAGCCGCGCGGCCCTGGTCGGACGCAATGGGGCGGGCAAGTCGACCCTCATGCGCATCCTGGCCGGCCTGACGGAGGCCGATGACGGCGAGCGCGCCGTCACCCCCGGGACCCGGGTCGCCTATGTGCTGCAGGAGCCGCTGATCGAGGGTGAAACCCTGCTGGACCACGCCACGGCCGGCGGCGCCGCCCCCCACGAGGCCGCCGCGGCCCTGGAGAGCTTCGGCCTCGATCCGGCCAAGGCCGCCACCGGCCTGTCCGGCGGCGAGACCCGGCGGGTCGCCCTGGCCCGGGCCCTGGCGGAGGACCCCGACGTCCTGCTGCTGGACGAGCCCACCAACCACCTGGACATCCTGGCCATCGAGACCCTGGAAGGCGCCATCGCCGCCAGCCGGGCCAGCGTGCTGATCGTCAGCCACGACC
>JAHUZY010000411.1 GCA_019264505.1 Phenylobacterium sp.
GCCTTCCTCCCCCCGGGAGGAAGGCCTTTCTTTTTCAGGGACTTTATTCGGCGGCGTTGGCGACGCGGGCCTGTTCGGCCTCATCGAAGGCCTCGATCCGCCGGGCCATGTGCTCCGGCGACTTCGTGAAGCGGGCCAGCAGGTTGTAGAAGATCGGCACGATGAACAGGGTCAGCAGGGTGGCGAAGATCGCCCCGAAGAAGATGACCACGCCGATGGTGCGACGGGCCTCGCCGCCGGCCCCGCCCCAGACGATCAGGGGGACCGCCCCGGCCGCCGCCGAGATCGAGGTCATGATGATCGGCCGCAGGCGCAGGGTGGAGGCCTCGATGACCGCTTCACGGATCGAAAGCCCCTCGTCCCGCAACTGGTTGGCGAACTCCACGATCAGGATGCCGTTCTTGGCGGCGATGCCCACCAGGATGATCAGGCCAATCTGACTGTAGGTGTTGATGGTGGAGTCCGCGACCAATAGGCCAAAGAGCCCCCCCAGGGCCGCCACCGGCACGGTGAGCATGATGACGCCCGGGTGGATCCAGCTTTCGAACTGGGCGGCCAGCACCAGGAAGACCAGCAGCAGGGCCATGCCGAAGGCCAGCCCCACGGCGCCGCCCGCCTCCAGATAGTCCCGCGCCCCGCCGCCCCACAGCACCGCCACGCCGCCGGGCTGTTTGGCCACCTCGGCCTCGAAAAAGGCGATGGCGTCGCCGATCGTGTAACCCGGGTTCAGCTGGGCGGTGAGATCGATGGAGCGGGATCGGTCGGTCCGCTCGCGATCAGGCGTGTCGCCACGGACCTCTGTGGTGACCACCGAGGCCAACGGGATGACGGCGCCGGAGTCCGACCGGACATAGAGGTTGTTCAGGTCTTCCTGGCTCATCCGCTGATCGCGGTCCGTCTGCAGGATGACGTCGAACTCCCGACCGTCGCGGATATAGGTCGTCACCCGCCGCGAGCCGAACATGGTCTCCAGCGCGCGGCCCACCGCCTGGGTCGAGACGCCGAGCGCTGCGGCCTGTTCACGGTTGATCGTCACCAGCAACCGCGGCGAGGTGGGCTCGTAGTCCATGCGCACCCGGGTCAGGCCCGGATTGTTCTCCGCCGCCGCCTGGATCGGCCGCAGCCAGGCGGCGATCTGGTCATAGTCGGCGCCGATGGCCACCAGGTCGACGCTGTTGCCTTCGCTGCCGCGCAGAGCGGGTCGGACGAACGCGGTCGCCCGCACCGAGGTGATCGCCGAGAACTCCTTGTTGAGCTGGGCCGCCAGCTCATTGGAATCCATCGCGTCGCGTCCCTCGCCGACATTCACATTGGCGTTGGCCGTATTGTACTGCAGGCCGCCGAACCGAGGCATGGAGATGAGGTAACGGGACACCGTCCCCTCCTCATAGAGCTCCATCAGGCGGGCCTCGATCTGCTTGGCAGCCTCGAAGGTGTAGTCGTAGCCCGCGCCCTCCGGACCGGAGATGGAGATATCGACCCGGCCGCGATCCTCCTCCGGCACCAGCTCGCTCGGGAGGTACCGGAAGACGCCAAAGGCCGCCACGGCCAGGACGACGACGAGCACGCCGGTCGCCCAGGTGGCCGAGCGGCGGCCGAGCAGGAAGTCCAGGGAGGCGTGGTAGGAGGCCCGAAGCCGTATCATGGCCCCGTCCACGGTGCGGGCCACATAACCCTGACCCTGGGCCGGCCGCAGCAGGAGCGAGGCCAGCATCGGCGACAGGCTGAGCGCCAGCAGGGACGAGAAGGCCACCGCCGCGGCGACCGCCACGGCCAGTTCGACAAACAGCCGGCCGATATAGCCCGGCAGGAACATCAGCGGCGCGAACACCGAGATCAGGACGATGGTGGTGGCGACCACGGCGAAGAACACCTGACGGGTGCCCCGCTGGGCCGCCACGGGGGCGGGCTCGCCCTCGTCGATCCGTCGCTGGATATTCTCCACCACCACGATGGCGTCATCCACCACCAGGCCGATGGCCAGAACCAGCGCCAGCAGAGTCAGCAGGTTGAGCGAGAAGCCGAGCGGCGCCAGGACGATGAAGGTCGAGAGAATGCAGATCGGGGCGACGATGGTGGGGATGATCGCCGCCCGCCAAGTGCCCAGGAAGATGAAATTGACCAGCCCGACCACGGCCAGGCAGATGGCCATGGTGTACCAGACCTCCTCCAGGGCGTGCCGGGTGAAGATGGTGAAGTCCACCGCCACGTCGAGCTTCGTGCCCTCCGGCAGGCCGCGGTTAAGTTCCGGCAGGATGGCGCGTACGCCGTCGGAAATCTCCAGGTCGTTGGCCTGGGACTGGCGGGTGATGGGGATGCCCACCTGATCGCGGCCGTTGGAGCGGAACATCCGGCGCCGCTCGTCCGCCTCCTCCGACACCCGGGCGATATCACCCAGGCGGGTGACATAGCCGCCGCCCTCCGCGGTGCGGACCGGCAGGTTGGCGAACTCCTCAGGGGTGGAATAGCCCCGGGCGACGCGGATGGTGAAGTCCTTGGCCGCGGACTCCAGCGAACCGGCCGGCAGCTCGAGGTTCTGAGAGTTCAGCGCGGTCTCGACGTCGTTGACCGTGATGCCTCGCGAGGCCATCGCCTGGGGATCGAGCCAGATCCGCATGGCGTAGTTCTGAGCGCCGCCGACGCCGACCTGGGCGACGCCTGGCACGGTGGACACCCGCTCGACGATGTAGCGCTGGGCGTAGTCGGTCAGCTGCAGCCGGTTGAGCGTGGTCGAGGACAGGGCCAGGAACATGATCGGCTGGGCGTCGGCGTCAGCCTTGCGGATCTGCGGCGGGTCGGCCTGCAGCGGCAGGTTGGCCGAGACCCGGGAGACGGCGTCACGCACGTCATTGGCCGCAGCATCGAGGTCGCGGCTGAGCTTGAACTGGATGTTGATACGCGAGGAGCCGTCCCGCGAGCCGGAGGTCATCCGGTCGACGCCTTCGATGCCGGCGACCTGGCGCTCGATGACCTCGGTGATCCGCTCTTCGATCACCTCAGATGAGGCGCCCCGGTAGTCGGTGCTGATCGAGATGACCGGGGGATCGACCGCCGGCAGTTCCCGGACCGTCAGCTGGGTGAAGGAGGCCAGGCCGACGACGCAGAGGATGATCGAGGCGACGGCGGCGAAGACCGGGCGGCGGACGGAGAGGTCGGAGAGCGTCATGCGCCTGGCCGTTCGCTGGCGACCTGCACGCGGGCCACATCAGCCGCATCCAGGGTTTCGGCCACCTGGACGGGTTGGCCGCCGGTCACCTTGTTGACGCCGTTGGCGACGATCCGGTCCCCGGCGGCGAGGCCGTCCCGGATCTCGACGAAACCGTCCTGGCGGGCGCCGGAGACCACCGGCCGCTGCTCAGCCCGGGTGGGCCCCTCGCCTTGAGAAATCACGAAGACGAAGGCCGATGCGCCCTGCACGGCGAGCGCCGCCTCGGGCACGGCCAGGCTCTCGCGCTGCCCCCGGGACAGGGCTACGCGGATCATCATCCCAGGCTTCAGATAGCCGTCCGGATTGGGGAAGATGGCCCGGGCGGTGATGGCGCGGGTCGCCTCGTCCACCCGGGTGTCCAGGGTGTCGATCCGCCCGGTGATGATCATGTCGGGATAGACGTCGGTTCGGGCGCGGATGGTCTGGCCGGCGGCGAGACCGGAGAGATAGCGCTCAGGCACCTGGAAATCGACGCGCACCGCCGAGAGGTCATCCAGGGTGACGATGGCCGCGCCGGGATTGACCAGGGCGCCCGGCGCGATGTCGGTCAGGCCGACCACGCCGGCGAAGGGCGCGCGGATGAGCCGGTCGCCCTGCCGGGCCTGGGCGGCCGAGAGATCGGCCTGGGCGGTAAGATAGGCGGCCTCATGTTCGTCCACCGCGGCCTTGGAGGCGAAACCGCGTTCAGCCAGGGTGCGCCAGCGCTCCAGGGTCCGCTCAGCCTGGGCGACCCGCGCCCTCGCCTGCTCCACGCCGGCGTTCTGTTCGGCGTCCTTCAGCTCCACCAGCACCGCGCCCTGGGCCACATACTGGCCGTCGGTGAACCGCACCCGCTCCACCAGCTGGGTGGCGGCGGCCGTCAGGGTGACCGATTGCCGGCCCTTGGCGACGCCCAGCAGCTCCACGGTGTCGTTGAAGGTGTGGGTCTGCACCAGGGTCGCGGCGACGGGCACCCCGCCTCCGGGTCCGCCAGGTCCGCCCGGCCCCTTGCCCTGCGGGGCGGCGGCGCCGAAGCCCATCCGCAGGCCCCCGACCACCACCATCAGCCCCAGGATCACCAGCGCGCCGACGAGGAAGAAGTGACGTCTCAGCAATGGGGGCTCCGTCGCCCCGGAGATGGAGCGTATGACAAGCGGGACATGGACTACGGGACTCAGCCTTCAGGCATAGGCTTGGTCTGATGACATTGAGATTGCCAAAACTTTCGGGACGGAAACGTATGGGCAATGGGTATATTGTTCGGG
>JAHUZY010000159.1 GCA_019264505.1 Phenylobacterium sp.
CAGCCAGACCTCGTAGCGCCCATCGCTCAGGGGCCGGTAGTTCAGCTCTGGGGGCTTGCTCATGGGGCTATCCGAATCGACTGAAACACTGGCCAGCAGCCTAACCCATGGGCGGCGCCGCCGAGAGCCGCCGCCCATCGCCCTGGGCCGGGGGCAGTTGGACGGCGGGCGCTGGCGCCCCTAGGGTCGTCACCTGGGCCGCAAGGCGCTGTTCTGTCGCTGGAGACGCCAACCATGAGATTCGCCCTGACCCTGGCCGCCGCCGCGTGGCTGACCGCTGCGCCCGCAGCCCTGGCGCAAAGCCCGGCCGGCGAGTTCTTCACGGCCCTGGGACAGCTCTGCGGCCAGAGTTTCAAGGGCCAGGTGGCCGCTGGGAACGAGACCGATGCGGCGTTCCGCGAGGCCGAACTGGTGATGACCGTCGCCAGCTGCAGCGACACCGAAATCCGCGTTCCCTTCCATGTGGGGGAGGACAAGTCGCGAACCTGGGTGATCACCCGCCTCGGCGAGGACCGACTGCGGCTCAAGCATGATCATCGCCACGCTGACGGAACCGAGGACGAAATCTCGCAGTACGGCGGCGACAGCCTCGATCCCGGAACCGCTGGCCGCCAGAGCTTCCCGGTGGACGGGGAGTCCATCGCGCTCTTCACGCGGACCGACCGGACGGTGTCCAACACCAATGTCTGGTCCCTGGAGCTGTCGCCCGAGACCTTCACCTATGAGCTGGCCCGGCCCGGCCGCCTGTTCCGGGTGGCGTTCGACCTGACCCAGCCGCTCAGCCCGCCCTAACGCTCCAGCGCAGGCGGGGCGAACCGCAGGCGGTTCAGGTGGTCGGTCTCCAGGTCAGCCCGGAGCCGCGACTCGATGGCCGCGGAGATCGCCGCCGAAAGGTCGGGGGTCAGGCGCGAGAAGCCGAGCGCCCGCGAGGTCTCGGAAATCAACTCAGGCGCCTCCAGGGCCTGGTTCTGCCGAAGCACAAGCTCCGCGGCCGCCGCCAGTTCTCCCGGGGCGATCATGCCGGCCTTGCGGACATGGTCCCCGGAGGCAAGCCCAGAGCGGGTTCGCGGGAAGATCTCGCCTGAGCCCTGCCGCAGCCAGAAGGGTCCGTCGGACCGGACATCTCCGCGGGCCTCGGCGGCGCGAAGCCCGGCGAGGGCGGCCTCCTGCACCCGGCTGCCGGCCCGCTGCAGCCCGCAGGCTGCGGCCAGCCTTCGGGCGACTTCCTCCTCGTGGATGGGCTGCTCGATACGGACGATCTCGCTGACGATCTCCCCCAGCTGCCCGGCGCTCAGGCGGTGAGGCTCGATCCCCTGGGGCGCCTCCGGCGTGGCGACCCGGTAGGGGGGCAGGCCGGCGGGCGACGGGTCTGCGGACGAGGTGATGTCGGGCGCGGCGGTCCCAGCGACCGGGCGTTCATCGCGTTCAACGGCCAGGAGGTCGACCTCTTCAACCGGCGCTACAGGCGCGGGCCGGCCGGCGGCGGCCGCGTCGAGGGCCTGGCGCAGCTTTTCGATCTCGTGATCGCGGCGATAGAACCAGTCGGTCGACCAGATCCGGTGCATCCGCCAACCGCGAGCCTCCAGGATCTGCTGGCGCAGGCGGTCGCGATCTCGGGCGTAGCGTGAGGCGTGGTAGGCCGCCCCGTCGCACTCGATCCCCAGAATGTAGCGGTCGGGGTCTGCGGGATCGACAACGCCCAGGTCGATGAAGAAGCCGGCCATCCCCACCTGCGGGTGGCAGTCATAGCCGAGGTCGCGCACCGCCAGGCTGACGGCGTGCTCAAAGTCGCTGTCGAAGCCCCGCGCTGACGGGGTGATGAGATCGTTGTGGCCGTGGCGGGCCAGGGTCAGGAACTCCTTGAGCGCCACCACCCCCGGCCGCGCGCCTGCGTCCAGCTTGATGTCGTCAGGATCGAGGGAGGAAAACACCTCGCAGCGCTTTCGCGCCCGGGTGATCAGCACGTTCAGGCGCCGCTCCCCGCCCTCGCGGCCCACCGGCCCAAAGTTCTGGGTCAGCCGCCCGTCACGGTCTTTGCCATAGCCGACCGAAATGAAGATCACATCGCGCTCATCGCCCTGGATATTCTCCAGGTTCTTCACGAAAAGCGGCGCGCGGGTCGCGGTCCCCCTGATGAAGGCGTCAAGCTCCGGGTGCTTGCGGGCCAGGTCATCGATGCGGTCCCGGACGCAGTCGCGCTGCGCTACCGAAAACGTCCCGACGCCGAGGGAAAGGTCGGTCCGCTCCCGGGCATGACGCAGGACGGCCTGGGCGACGGCCTCGGCCTCGATCTCGTTGCGTGCGGTGCGGCCGCGCTCATAGCCGCCGGGCGTCACGGCGTGAAAGACGAGCCCGGTCTCCCCATCGCTGGCCCGCGCCACCACCGAGGGCGGCATCATCAGCTGGTTGCGATAGAAGTTGCGGTTGGAGGTGGCGATCAGGGCGGGGTGTTCGCTGCGGTAATGCCAGCGCAGCATCCGCTCGGGGAAACGTGAGCAGAGGTTCAGGATGCTCTCGATGTCCTTGACCGTCGCCTTGCGGACGCTGGAGGTGTCAGAGGCGACCTCGTCCTCGTCGTCATCGGGTCCGTCGTCATTGACCATGCGGTTGAAGAAGCTGGTCGGCGGAAGCTGGCGGTCATCGCCCACCACCACCACCTGACGGCATCGGGCGATGGCGCCCAGGGCGTCCTCCGGCCTGACCTGACTGGCCTCGTCGATCACCAGCAGGTCGAACTGCACAACGCCGGGCTTCAGGTACTGGGCGATGGACAGGGGGCTCATCAGGAAGACCGGCGTGAACCGAAGGATCGCCTCGCCGGCCTGCTCCATGAGCTGTCGCACCGGTTTCAGCCGGCGAGACTTGTTCATCTCGTCCACCAGCACCCCCACGGCGCCGGCGCTGC
>JAHUZY010000257.1 GCA_019264505.1 Phenylobacterium sp.
GGCGTGGTGTATAAGAGACAGCGCCTGATCCATTCGGGTCTGGCGAAAACGCCTCTGGCCCGCACGGTCGGCCCGCCGATTCAGCGCGGCTCCACCGTCCTCCTGCCCAACGCCGCGGCTCTGTACGACCACGAGTCGCAGGTGACCTATGGACGCCAGGGCCTGGCCGCTCAGTCGGCGCTGATCGAGGCCCTCGCCGAGCTGGAGCACGCCGCCGGCGTCACCCTCTATCCCTCTGGCCTGGCGGCGCTCACCGGCGCCCTGCTGGCCGTCCTGAAGGCCGGGGACGAGGTGATGGTGGTCGACACCATCTACAAGCCGACCCGGCGGTTCTGCGACACGGTGTTGCGGCGCTTTGGGGTCGGCGTGCGCTACTACCCCGCCAGCCTGGACGCCGAAGCCCTGATGGAGGCCTGCGGGCCAGCCACCCGGCTCATCGTCCTGGAATCGCCCGGTTCGCTGAGTTTTGAGTTCCAGGATACGCCCGCCATCGCCGCAGCGGCCCGGACCCGCGGCATGCTCACCCTGATCGACAACACCTGGGCCGCCGGCCTGCTCTTCAAGCCCCTGGATCACGGGGTCGATATGAGCGTCCAGGCCCTGACCAAGTATGTCGGTGGCCATTCGGACGTCTTCATGGGCTCCGTCGCCGTACGGGAGGACAGCCTCGTCCGCGCCCTCGACGACGGCGTGCTGAATATCGGCTGGGCGGTGTCGCCCGACGACGCCTATCAGATGCTGCGAGGCCTGCGCACGCTCGCCACCCGCATGAGCCGGCATGACGCCTCAGGTCGTCGCATCGCGGCCTGGCTGGCCGGACGAGACGAGGTGGCTCAGGTGCTGCATCCGGCCCTGCCGGACGCCCCTGGCGGCGAAATCTGGCGTCGGGACTACAGCGGCGCCTGCGGCCTGTTCGCCTTCACCCTGGCGCCTGGCCGACCCAAGGCGACGGCGGCCTTCCTCGACGCCCTTGAACTGTTCGGTCTGGGCTTCTCCTGGGGCGGGTTCGAGAGCCTGGCGATCGACTGCGATCCTCAACTGTCAAACCGGCTTTCGCCCGCCGCCTATGGCGGCCCGCTGGTCCGGCTCCATGTGGGCCTGGAAGATCCCGAGGACCTGATGGCCGACCTGGACCGCGGATTCGCCGCCTGGCGCGCCGCCTCCTAGATGCCGGGTCCACCGGACTGGATCGCCGACTTCCTGCGCGAGGAGTCCCTGCCCCCGGACTACCGCCAGACGATCCAGACGGTGGCCGAACCCCTGGCCCAGCGTCTGGCCGCCCTGACGGCTGGCCGTCGCGGCCCGGCGATCGCCGGGGTCTGCGGGGCGCAGGGCTCGGGAAAATCGACCCTGTGCGAGGTTCTGGCCCGCCTGTTGCGCCGTCGCGGCCTGCGCGTCGCGGTCCTGTCGCTGGACGACCTCTATCTGTCCCGCAACGCCCGTGCGGAACTGGCCGCACGCGTCCATCCCCTCTTCGCCACCCGCGGCCCGCCCGGCACCCATGACGTCGCTCAGGGCCTGAAGCTGTTCGAAGACCTGTCCGGAACCCGCGAGGTCGCCCTGCCGCGGTTCGACAAGGCGCTGGACGAGCCGGAGCCGCAGTACCGCTGGCCCAGGATCAAGGGGCCGGTTGACCTGATCCTGTTTGAGGGCTGGTGCGTCGGCGCCATTCCGGAGGCGGAGACGGCGCTGAGCGCGGCGGTCAATCGGCTGGAGGCCGAGCAAGACCCGACCGGCGTCTGGCGGACCTATGCCAATGCGGCGCTGGCTGGACCCTACCAGGCCCTGTTCGCGCAGATCGACCACCTGACCCTGCTGCGGGCGCCCAGCTTCGAGGTGGTCGCAGACTGGCGCTGGGCGCAGGAACAGAAACTTCGGGCGCGGCTCCAGGCCCAGGGGGACGACGCCGGGCGGACCATGGATCAGGGGCAGGTCGCAGCCTTCATCCAGCACTATGAACGGCTTACCCGTCACATCATGGCGACCCTGCCGGCTCGGGCGGATCTGGTGGTCGAGCTTGAGATCGACCGGTCTATGCGGCTGTCGGGTCCGAGGTCTCAGAGCCGCTGAAGTCCGCCGCGACAGCCTCGGCGGCGAAGTAGCGTACGGTGCCGATCAGGGTATTGCGCCGGTCATGAACGATGACCTGGGCGTCGCCGCCGGCTGCTGCGATCAGTTGGGCCAGGCTGCGGGCCTTGGCCTCGGCATGAGCGCCGGACATGAACATCAAGGGGTGGTCGGCTAGACCGCTGGTCACCGACCACCCGCCGTCTACGGGTGTCACCGAGACCACATTGTCCGACGCACCGCCTGCCTTCGAGAGCCATGTCATGTCAGCGCCTCCCGTCCGACCGAGCCCGACCTGGCGAGCTTCGCCGTCAGTCTGACCGGATCAAGGCCACCCCGTCTGTCAGCCAGCCGACACTTCCCAAACGCGTGAAGACTCGATCTGTCGATTTCAGGTTGCGCTGAAGCTGGCGCGCCCTGCAGGACTCGAACCCCGTTATGTGGCCGAATTCTGCTCACAGCTCTCTTTCGATGCTGGCCCCTGCCCTGCGCCGCCCTCACCAGGGCGATCCTATTGTGCGGGGGCGCCCGACGCCCCTAGGCCAAGCACGCCGAGCATCAGTCCACCTCCCGGCGCCCGCCACGGTAAGCCCCTTAGGGGCAGGGCCCTGGCCTTGTGCGAACGAAGCCGAAGAGGTCAGGCCGGGCGAACCACGTACAGCATATAGCCCGTCTCGCGCGCCACCGTACGCCAGTCGGACGCTTCCTTGCGGGCTGCGGCGATGGCGGCCGCCACGGACTCATTCACCCCCGCCGCCTCAAGAGCGTCGCAGCGCGCCTCTATAGGTTCGTAGTATGCAGCCCATGCTGCGTCCGAGAGGGGGCGGGCGGCGAGCACCCGCCAACCGGCGGCGGCGATCTCGTCGCGTGTGGTCAGCTCGGTTTCGATCCCCCCCGGCTCAGCCTCCCAGAAGGCCAGCGCCGCTGTGGACGGCGCATCGGTGAACAGGCAAGGATGGCTGAACGCCACGGCGCCTTGGTCGCTCAACGCGCCGCGCCAGGCATTCAGCGCTCGCGCCACACCTAGGAAATAGACGGCGCCGGCCGACCAGATCAGATCATAGGGCCCGCTGAGGCCCTCCATGCTTGCTGCAAAAATCCGCACAGACGGGTCGCCAGCGAACCTCTTTCTTGCCACGTCGACGAAGTGCGGCACCTTCTCAAATCCATCAATCCGGCCCTCCGGCACAAGCTGACGAAGCGCCGTAAGATCGCCGCCAGGACCGCAGCCGGCGTCGCACACCTGTCCCTGCGGCGAGATTCCAATCAGGCCGCCGACCCAAGCAACGTCCTCAGCCAGCCCCGGCCCCTCCCGGGGCAGGTCGCGATGAACAGCGAAGAAGGCATCCCAGTCCATTCTTGGCTCCACAAGGCCCATCAGGCGGCGGCGTGAGCCCGTCACCGATAGCAGCGGTAATGCTGAGCAAGATAACCTGGACTGGCGCGCCCTGCAGGACTCGAACCTGCAACCGTCCGCTTAGAAGGCGGATGCTCTATCCGGTTGAGCTAAGGGCGCGTGTCGGGTCGGCCCTAGTGGGTCCAGGGGACCTTGCGACCAAAGGCGAAATTGTCAGCGTAGGCCTTGATGATCCGCTTGGCCGGCTTGGGGTCGAAGACCTCGAAGGCGATGCCGTTCTGCTCGGCATAGGCCACGGCCTCTTCCTTGGTCTCGAAGGACAGGCGCAGCTGCGTGCGGGTGTCGTCGGTCTGGGTCCAGCCCATCAGCGCGTCCGGGCGGCGGGCGCTGGCTGGTTCAAACTCCAGGACCCACTCCTTTGACTTTCCACGGCCAGACTGCATGGCGTTCTTGGCGGGGCGAAGGATGCGCGCAAGCATGTGACGGTCCCATTGGCGATCTGGCCGCATCGCCCGGCTTGATGAACCGGACCTTGTGGCCTGAAGCAAAACTCACGGTCGCTTGCGCCTCCCGTACAGGAGGCGCGGCGCCCGACGTCGGCGTCTGGTCGGGGCGGCGTGATTCGAACACGCGACCCTCTGCTCCCAAAGCAGATGCGCTACCAGGCTGCGCTACGCCCCGAGATGGACGCCGACATTGGCCGTCTCATGCCATGCAAGGCTCCGCGCCGCAATGTGACCTGAGGCGATCAATCCCGCCGATGCATCAGTTTGAACACGCCCGAGCCGCGAACCACGTCCCGGCGGCCCACATAGACGCGCCCCTCGACGAAGGCGACCTCGCGGGTGAGGCGGGTGACCTTGGATTCGCCCATCACCCACTCCCCCACCCGGCCCATGTGCAGGAAGTCCACCGAAAGGTGGATGGTGACCCCGGGCCGACGCGCCGCGCGGAACACTGCGGCCCCCATGAGTCCGTCGAGAAAGCTGGTCAGCATGCCCCCATGGACCAGACCCAGGCCATTGGCGTGGCGCGGCAGGGCGAAGAAGGCCTGTTCGGTGGCCTCGCCCTGAACGGCGCGATGAAAATAGGGCCCGTTGTGGCCCGAATAGGCGCCGCGGCCCTCGGAGCGCACAAAGCCCTCCGGCGGGTCGGGGATAGCCTCGTCCGCCTCATCCACGGGGGAAGATCCGGTGGACGACGCGGTCGCCCGGCAATGCGCCGATCTGGGCCGCACGTCCGCCGACCAGTTCCAGGACGGCGCGCACCGGTCCGCCGGACGGCACGCCTTCTTCGGACAGGGGCACGGTGTTGCGCGCGATCGACAGGATGCGGCCATCGGCCCGGATGAAGATCATGTCGAGGGAGATGTAGGTGTTGCGCATCCAGAAGGAGACCGGACGCGGGGTCTGAAAGTCGAACAGCATCCCACGATCGGGCGCCAGCGACTTCCGGTACATCAGGCCCTGGGCGCGGCTGGCGTTGTCGGCGGCGATCTCCACCTGGAAGCGGACCGGTCCGCGGGCGGTGAGGATCTCCAGGGGTTCCAGGGTCGGACTGGTCTTCGCCCAGAGCGGGCCAGGCGCCGAAAGCGCCGCCAGGCCGGCCAGCAGGCCGCGCCGATGGATGTCGGGTCGGTGAAGTCGGGGATGAGACACGGCAGGACCTCCGGCAGACCGCCATTCAGGCGCAAGCCCTGGCGGCAGGCGCAAACCTGCGCCTAGGCCAGACCTACCGACTCGATCTCGGCCACGACAAGTCCTTTTGGCCCCTCGGCGAACCGGACCCGAACATCATCGCCGGGCTGGAGGTCCTCGAGGCCCGCGCGACGCAGGGTCTCGATGTGGATGAAGATGTCCCCTGGCTGGGTTTCACGAACCACAAATCCGTACCCCTTGGCCCGGTTGAACCACTTCACCTTGGCCTGCTCCAGGGGGCCGCCGGCCAGCACCGGCCGCTTTGGCCGCGCGAAGTCGGCGCGGTCATGGCCACGATCCTGGACCCGTTCATAGCTGTCACGCCGACCGTCATCCCGGCCACGGCGAGGCTCGGGCGGGGGGGCGGCGCTCTCGTCGAGTTCCAGAACCTCAGCCACCTGCCAGCCCTTGGGGCGGCGGATGGCCTCGCAGACGATAATCGCGCCCTCGAGCGCGCTCTCATGGCCGGAATCCCGCAGGGAGGTCACGTGCAGGAGCACATCCTTGAGGTCGGTCTTGCTCGGGTCGTCAGGGACGACAAAGCCGTAGCCCTTCCCTGCATCGAACCACTTCACGCGACCGCTGATGCGTACAGCGTCGTCTGCGCCGGCATCGTGATAATCGTAACCAGACATGCGCCCCTCTGACCCGGTCTCCTTCGATCCTCGGAACGGGCCAGTTATAACACTGTTCTCGTTAGGCGAGAGCCGTCAATAACCATTTGGCCGAACAAGCTTGGCAATGACGAAAACGCCGTGTTGTCAGGCAATCTGGTCGTTGGCGACCGGCCCAGAGGGGCGCGGTGGCGGGTCTAGTTTGAGACGGGCGGCACGTCCACGGGGGGCAGGTTCTGGTTCAGATCAGCGCCGTCTTCGGGGGCCGCGCCGCTCATGCCCGGGGTCGCAGCGCCGGGCCCGGCCACACCCGTATCCCCCGCGTCGGGGGCCGGGGACTCAGCGGTGCTGGTGTCCGGCATGGCGGCCGCCGTATCGGTCTCTTCCGGATTGGGGTTCGTGCAGGCCGCCAGGGCCAGAGCGGCCGCGCCAGCGGCGGCGAGGGTCAGGATCTTCATGGAAAGTCTCTCCGTCAAAATGCCGGAGACCAACGCGAAGCGTCGCCGTTCGTTGCGCGCAAACGCCACGCCGGCCTGCTCGATCGAGATGAAGATGAGAGCTCCGCGTGGCAGTCCCTAGGGGAGTCGAACCCCTCTCTCCAGGTTGAAAACCTGGCGTCCTAACCGATAGACGAAGGGACCACTCGACGCGGAGGGCGGCTCTATATCCGCCTTCCCTGCCCCACGCAACCCGCTGGCTAGACGTTTTTGCGACGGGGGTCGGCGATGTCGTCAATCTCGAGCTCGACGCCCTGCCGGCCGTTCCAATCATCCGCCTTCAGACGGCCCACCACATGGACCGCCCCGCCGCCGCCCATCAGCCGGCGGCCGACCTCCGTCTCCTCCGCCCGCCACGCTACGGCCTTCAGGCGGCCCCCAGAGCGGTCCGTGAGGGTGCAGCGTACATGACCGCCCCGGAGCATCATCGGACGCTCTACGCGCGCCTCTGCAAGGGCGAAGAGCGGCTCAGGGTTTCCCGGACCAAAAGGCGCTAGCCGCTGGAAGGACTCCAGGAGCCCGCGATCCGCGCCGGCGGTCGTGATGAGGGCGTCGATCTCGAGGGCGTCCGACTCGGCGGCGGCCAGTGTTTCGTCACCCAAACGGGCGCAGAGGAATTCACGCAGCTCCGGCAAGGCGCTCGGGCGCACGGAGAGCCCCGCGGCCATGGCGTGCCCGCCGCCGGCCAGCAGTAGGCCCGCGTCGAACGCCGCCTGGACGGCCCGGCCAAGATTCACCCCCGGCTGAGACCTCCCAGAGCCCTTGCCCACATCGGCGGCCCGGTCGATGCCGACCACCAGGGTCGGCTTGCGATAGCGCTCACGCAGACGGCCGGCGACAATGCCAATGACGCCCGGGTGCCAGTCATCGGCCGCCACCAGCAGCAGGGGCTGATCGGCGAAGTTGCTCTCCCGCTCCAGGATCCGGACGGCGGCCTCCAGCACCTCGGCCTCGACCTCCCGCCGCGAGGCGTTCAGGGCGTCCAGCTCCAGGGCGATCTTGCGCGCCTCGTCCGGGTCGTCGGTGGACAGCAGCCGCGCCCCAAGGTCGGAGCGGCCGATTCGTCCGCCCGCATTGATTCGCGGCCCCAGGACGAAGCCTGCATGGAAGGTGGTGGCTGGTCCCTTGGCGCCGGCGGCCTCCAGCAGGGCCTTGAGGCCGGGATTGGCCCAGGCGGACATCACCTTGAGCCCCTGGGCGGTCAGCGCCCGGTTGAACCCCACCAGCTGGGTGACGTCGCAGACCGCGCCCATGGCGGCCAGGTCCAGCCATTGCCGCAGGTCGGGCTCGGCGGCATCTGCGAACAGCCCCCGGGCGCGAGCTTCGCGATTGAGGGCCGCCAGCAGAACGAAGGTCACCCCGGCGGCGGCCAGCACCCCCTGGCCCGAGGCGCAGTCGGGCCGATTGGGATTGACCAGGGCCGCACAGACCGGGATCTCGTCGCGCATCAGGTGATGATCGACCACCACAACGTCGAGCCCGATCTCGGCGGCGCAGGCGATGGCGTCGACCGCTGCGGCCCCACAATCGACGGTGATGACAAGGTCGGCCCCCTCCTCGCGCAGGCGACGGAAAGCCGCGGGCGAGGGACCGTAGCCCTCGGCCACCCGGTCCGGGACATAGATGGTCAGCCGCTTGCCCATGGCCGCGAACCAGCGGACCAGCAGCGCGGCGCTGGAGGCGCCGTCCACATCATAGTCGGCGAACACCACCACGGCCTTGTCGGCTACAAGGGCGTCCACCAGGACGGCGGCCGCCTTGTCCATGTCGGCGAAGGTCGAGGGATCAGGAAACAGCGCCTTCAGGGTCGGCTGCAGATAGCTGGTCGCGGCGTCGGCGGTGACCCCCCGCGCCGCCAGGGCGCGGGCCATGGGCTCATCG
>JAHUZY010000265.1 GCA_019264505.1 Phenylobacterium sp.
ACCTGAGACTTCACCTCGGCCTGAGCGGCTTCCGGGGCGAACAGCACGTTCTCCCGGCCCGCCGACAGGGCCATGACCTGCTGCTTGCAGGCCCGTTCCAGATAGAACATGCCGATCCAGCAGTCGGCGGCGGAGTCGCCCACCGAAAGCGTGCCGTGATTGCGCAGCAGCATCAGGGTCTTGTCGCCGATATCGGCCACCAGACGCTCACGCTCGTCCAGGTTCAGGGCGATGCCCTCATAGTCGTGATAGGCCAGACGGGGCAGCACGATCAGGGCGTGCTGCGAAAGGGGCAGCAGGCCTTCCCGCTGGGCGGCCACGGCGACGCCCTGGTCGGAATGCAGGTGCATCACGAACTTGGCGTCCTCCCGGGCCTCATGGATGGCCGAGTGGATGGTGAAGCCCGCCGGATTGATGAAATAGGGCGTCTCCTGGAGGATGTTGCCTTGCAGGTCGATCTTCACCAGGGACGAGGCGGTGATCTCCTCGAACAGCATCCCATAGGGATTGATCAGGAAGTGGTGCTCAGGGCCTGGAATACGGGCCGAGATGTGGGTGTAGATCAGGTCGTCCCACCCGTGCAGGGCCACCAGCCGATAGAGGGCGGCCAGTTCAACCCGAGCCTGCCACTCCTCGGTGGTCACCTTGCCTTGCAGCGACATGACGCCAGCAGATCCATCGGCCATGGCGGCCTCCCTTGGTTCTTGTTCTTCGAGGCTAAAGTCCTCCCGGCCGTTCCTAGCGTCAAGGGCCAGGACGCTCACCCGTGGCTCAGCGCCCGGCGAACGGCGTCGCGCCAGCGCGCACGGCCGGCCGCCCGCTCCGAGGCGGACAGGGTGGGTTCAGCCGGCTCGGTGCGCGGCCGGGCGGCTGCGGCGGCTTCCACGTCCGCATAGAGCCCGGCCCCAAGGCCTGCGAACAGAGCCGCCCCAAGCGCCGTGGTCTCCTCATAGCTCGCCCGGGCGACGCTCTGGTGAGTCAGGTCGGCCAGTCGCTGGGCGAACCACGGGCTGCGGGACATGCCCCCATCGATGCGCAACTCGGTGCCGGCCCCGAAAGCGTCTGGCGCGTCGGCCTGCATGGCCTCGATCAGGTCGGCGGTCTGATAGGCGCAGGCGTCATAGGCGGCGAGCGCGATCTCGGCCAAGCCGGCGTCCCGGGTCAGGCCCGTCAGGGCGCCGCGCGCTTCGGCGTCCCACCAGGGCGCCCCAAGGCCCGTGAAGGCGGGCACCAGGACGACGCCGTTCCCGGGTCTGGCCTTCCGCGCCAGGGCCTCGGCGGCGGCCGGGCTCTGAACCCCCAGCCCTTCCACCAGCCAGCCGATGGCCGCGCCGGCGATGAAGATGGCGCCTTCCAGGGCGTAGGTGGTCTGGCCCCCGATCCGCGCCGCCACCGTCGTCAGCAAACGGGCCCTCGAGCGCGGCGCGTGGGTCCCGGTGTTCACCAGCAGGAAGCAGCCGGTGCCATAGGTCGCCTTCATCTGACCCGGCGCGATGCAGCCCTGCCCCATCAGGGCCGCCTGCTGATCGCCGGCGACGCCGCAGATCGGGATAGACCGCCCGAGAAGCGCCGGCAGGGTTTCGCCAAACAGACCGGCGCAGTCGCGCACCTCCGGCAGGATCGCGCGGGGGACATTGAACAGCTCCAGCATGGCCTCTGACCAGGCCTGGGCGCGGATGTCGAACAGCAGGGTGCGGGAGGCGTTGGTGGCGTCGGTGAAGTGGGCGGCCCCGCCGGTAAGCTTCCAGATCAGCCAGGTGTCGATGGTCCCGGCCAGCAGCTCGCCGGCTTCGGCGCGCTCCCGGGCGCCGGGCACATGATCCAGCAGCCAGGCGAGCTTGGTCCCGCTGAAATAGGGGTCGATCAGCAGGCCGGTGACATCGGTCACATGGTCCTCGACCCCGCGCTGGCGCAGCGACTCGCACGCCTCAGCGGTCCGCCGATCCTGCCAGACCACCGCCCGGTGGACCGGCGCGCCGGTGGCCTTGTCCCAGAGGACGACCGTTTCGCGCTGGTTGGTGATCCCGATGGCCGCCACCTGCGCCATGTCCGCGCCGGCGTCAGCGACAGCCGCGTTCATCACCTGGACCGCCGCCTCATAGATCTCGACGGCGTCATGCTCCACCCAACCATCCGCCGGATAGTGTTGCGCCAGAGGCGCGGACGCTTCGCCCAGCGCCTTGCCGGCCAGATCGAACAGAATGGCGCGGGTGCTGGTGGTGCCCTGGTCGAGGGCCAGGATAAGGGGGCTGGTCACGTGCATCTCCTCCTGGCGCCAACTGGGCGGCTCCTGCGGCATTTTGGTTGGCCGCGGTTTAAGCATGTTTTCATGTGCGAGCTTCAGATTCCCCGCAACGAGCCTAGTACCTGGAGATCGCCTTGAGCGTGCTCGCGCGGACGGAAGAGATCCTCAGCCTGGCCAGGAGTCGAACGCCCGCGGACCGGGAGCGACTGCTGCTGGCGGTCGTGGAACTGTGTGACGTGGCCGAAAGCGCCGAGATCATGTCCGCGCCAGCGGTGCAGGATCTGCTCAATTCGATCTTCATGAGCCTGGTGGTCGAGGCCGAACGGGATATCCGCCGCCGCCTGGCCGAGAAGCTGGCCCATGTGGACTGGGCGCCGGCCGCCCTGATCAATGTCCTGGCCCTCGACGACATCGAGATCGCCCGCCCCATCATCGCCACCAGCCCCCTGCTGGACGACCAGGATCTGGTCCGCCTGCTGATCGAGGCCACCATCGAGCATCAGATCGAGGTGGCCCGCCGCCCGGGGCTCGCGTCCCCGGTGGTCTCGGCCATCCTGCAACAGGGCGAGCCCGCCGTCCTCACGGCGCTCGCCGGCAATGTCCAGACGGCGCTGGGACCTGAGGACATGGCCCTGCTGGTGAAGGCCGCGCGCCGGGTGGCGGCGCTGCGCTCTCCCCTGGTGCGACGGCCTGAGCTGACCGACGATCTGGCCCTGCAGCTCTATGTCTGGGTCGGCCAGGCCCTGCGCCAGGCCCTCACCACCCGTTTTCGTCTCGATCCCGCGGCGCTGGAGGCCGCCCTCGGCCAGGCGGTGGGCGAGACCCATGCCGGCGCGCCCGGCGCCGACCCCACCGCCGACGCCATCGTCTGGCAACAGGACGACGAGCGCGAGGAGATGGAGCGGCGGTTGATCAGCAAGCTGGTCGCTGCAGGCCAGTTGCGTCCGGGCTACCTGTTGCGCGCCCTGCGAGAGGGCAAGCTGTCACTGTTCGCCGGCGCCCTGGCGACGCTGGGCGACTTTCCGCCCGAGATGGTGCGCCGCGCCCTGGACGGCGACCAGCCCGAACATCTGGCCCTGGCCTGCGCGGCCGTGAATATCGACCGCAGCGCCTTTCCGACCATTCTGGAGTTGGTCCGCGAGCTCAATGGCGGCCAGCCCGGCGGCGGCCCCGAAGGGACCCGTCGCGCCCTGGCGGCCTTTGGTCCCTTCGCCCCGGACCTGGCGGCCATGGCCTTCCGACGCACCATGACTCCAAAGGCCGGCTGAGCCGCCCGTTCCTGTTGCAAGATCGGGGTTTGACAAGCACGGCCCCCTGCACGCTTTTGGCGGCCCATGTTCCGAGCCGAACCCTTTGTGACCCGGGTGGCCTTCGCCGCCAGCGACCGGCCTGAGGCCCAGGACGCCCTGAAGGCGCTCACCGCGCGCTATGGGCAGGTGCCGCAGGACCAGGCCCAGGTGATCGTCGCCCTGGGGGGTGACGGCTTCATGCTCGAGACCCTGCACGGCAACATGGGCGCGCCCAAGCCGATCTACGGGATGAACCGGGGATCGGTGGGGTTCCTGATGAACGAGTACAGCCCCGACGACCTGCTCGACCGGATCAACGCCGCCGAGCGGGCCCTGATCCATCCCCTGAGCATGGTGGCGGTGGATTCCCGGCGACGCCAGCATCGGGCCCTGGCGATCAATGAGGTGTCCCTGCTTCGCCAGACCCGCCAGACCGCCAAGCTGCGCATTTCAGTGGACGGCAAGGTGCGCCTCAACGAGCTGTCCTGCGACGGCGCCCTGGTGGCCACGCCGGCCGGCTCCACCGCCTACAATCTCTCGGCCCATGGCCCGATCATCCCCCTCGACGCCAAGGTGATGGCCCTGACCCCGATCAGCGCCTTTCGGCCCCGTCGCTGGCGCGGCGCGCTTCTGTCGCACTCCGCGCGCGTGAGCTTCGAGATCCTGGAAGCCGACAAGCGGCCGGTGAGCGCGGTGGCCGACAATTTCGAAGTTCGTGACGTGCTGGAAGTGCATGTGGCGGAGAACCGCGACATCAGCCTGGTGATGCTGTTTGACGCAGGCCGAAGCCTCGAAGAACGGGTTCTGGCCGAGCAGTTCTCGGCCTAGTTGAGACAGACGCCGATCCTCTGACGCTTTCGTCACATGCATAGCGAGACTTAGCGCGCAATCGCCTCATTCGTTGTTAAGCTATCCTGCCTAGAATCGTTGGCAATCATCCCAAAAGGAGATGGCAGTGAGTCAGCAGAATACGGGTCAGGTGATCCAGGTCCCCAATACGCTTCGCCTGAAGGTCGGGGGGCGTTTCGGCGCCGTCGACGCCAGCGCGATCGCCAAGGCTGAAGCTGCGCTCAAGAGCCTCTCAGGCAATTTCGCCGCCTGGCTGCAGGACGAGGTCACCAAGCTGGAGGCCGCCCGTCAGCAGGTGAAGACCGACGGCGCCACGGCTGAGACCCTGGAAACCCTCTATCTGCGGGCTCACGATCTCAAGGGCCTCGGCGCCACCTACGAATTCCCGCTGATCACCCGCATGGCCGGTTCGCTGTGCAAGCTGATCGACGACAAGGACAAGCGCATGGAAGCGCCCATGGTCCTGATCGACGCCCATATCGACGGCATCAAGGCCGCGGTCCGCGACGGCATCAAGACCGACGACCATCCGGTGGGCAAGATCCTGGTCGAAGAGCTGGAGCGTCGGGTGTCGGCCTCGGGCCTCGTCTGAAGACCAGCCTCCAAACCCCTACATTCCCGGGAGAAACGGCTCACTGACCGCGCCATAGCCGGCGCTCTCAGGCAGGACCAATCGTCGGCCGTCGGGCCCTTCGTGGATTTCCGGCTGTACGGTCACCAGGGGCCGCGCCCGGGCCTGATCGATGGCCGCCGTCGCGCTGGCCGCCCGGGCAAGCCGCTGCAGGTTCATACGGGTCGGAAAGACCAGTTTCCGCATCCCCCGTTCGGCCGCGCGGAGCGCCTCGTTGGGCGCATACCAGCAGGCGTCCACCGTCTCACGCCCATCGCACACAGCCAGCTGGTCGGCCGGCGCATGGGCGACATAGAACCAGGTGTCGAAACGCTTGGGCGTCACCGGTGGCGTGATCCAGCGCGCGAAGACGGTCAGGGCCGACAGGTCCAGCCGCGCGCCAGCCGCCCGCACGACGTCCAGAAACGGCGTCTCGCCTCGGTCCACCGACTGGCGCAGCTCAAGGGGCGCAGGCTCGACCTCGAGCGGGCCGCCATCGGCCCGGCGGGCCAGCAGCAGCCCGGCCTCCTCGAACA
>JAHUZY010000279.1 GCA_019264505.1 Phenylobacterium sp.
AGGTCACGGCGATCAGGACGGCCGCCGCCAGCGCCGTGGCCACGGAGGCCCTGGCCGCGCCAGCCGCCCGCAGCCTCGCCATACTGGGTCTCGGCAAGCAGGCCCTGGCCCATCTGGAAGCCCTGCGCCTGGTTCGGCCCCTGGAGGACATCCGGGTCTGGGGGCGGGACTTCGGCCGCGCCCAGGCCTTCGCCGAACGCCATGGCCTGCGCGCCTGTGAGACGGTCGACCACGCCGTCGATGAGGCGCAGATCATCTGCACGGTCACCGGCGCCGCCGATCCCATCCTGGAGGGGCGCCTGGCTTCCCCCGGCGCGCACGTCAACGCGGTGGGCTCCAGCGGCCCGGGACAAGCCGAAATCGACACCGACCTGGTGGCCCGGTCCCGCTTCATCGTCGACCATCGCGAGCATGTGCTGGCCCACGGGGGCGAGTTCCTCCGCTCGGGCCTGCCGGCCGATCACATCGCCGCGGAGATCGGCGAGGTGCTGGCCGGCGCAAAGCCTGGCCGGACCGCCGCCGACCAGATCACCGTCTACAAGTCCCTGGGCCATGCGGCCCAGGACCTGGCCGTCACGGACTGGCTCTATCGTCAGAAGGACAAGCGACCATGAGCGAGCCTGCGCCGCCTTCCGCCGACACCACAGGCCTGCTGCACAGGGGAGTCGACCTCTGGGCGGTGATCTCCCTGGGTCTCGGGACGGCGGTCGGGGTGGCGATCTTTTCGGTGATCGCGCCGGCCACGGCGCTCGCCGGTCCCGGCATGCTGCTGGCGGTGCTGATCGCAGCTGTCCCGATGTTCGTGATCGCGGTGACCTACGCCTTCATGGGCTCAGCCCTGCCGACCTCGGGCGCCTCCTTCGAGTGGTCCAGGCGGTTCGTCAGCCCCTTCCTCGGCTTCATGATCGCCTGGCTGCGTATCGTTTCCAACCTGGGCGCCATCCTGGTCCTGGCCCTGGTGCTGGTGCGCTATCTGAACATGGTCGTGCCGCTGCCCACCAAGCCGGCCATGTTCGGGATCTTCGTGATCTTCTGGGCGGTGAACGTCATCGGCGTCGGGCTCGCGGGCCGTCTCCAGGTGCTGATGATCGCCGCCATGATCGGCCTCTTCGCCCTGTTCGCCGCCTGGGGCGCGCCCTCCATCACGCCGCAGGCCTATGAACCTTTGCTGCCCCAGGGATGGGCGGGCGTCCTGGCGGCCATCCCCCTGCTGATCGGCCTCTTCTTCGGCATCGAGTCCTCCACCGAGATCGGCGACGAGGTGAAGAACCCTCGCCGGACCATCCCCCTGGGCCTGGCCCTGTCGATCCTGGCGGCGGTGGCGCTCTATATGATGGTGGCCGGCGTCACCATGGGCGTGCTCGGCGCCGAGGCGTTGGGGGCGAGCGAGACGCCGCTGCTGGACGCCGCCGAGGTCTTCATGGGGCCGGTCGCCAAGCCGCTGATCGTCACCGCTGCGGTGGTGGCCATCGGCACCTCGATCAACTCCCTCTATCTGGGCTTCTCCCGCAATCTCTTCGCCATGGCCCGGGCCGGCATGCTGCCGAACATCATGATGAAGGTGCATCCGCGCACCGGCGCGCCCTATGTGGCGCTCAGCGTCATCCTGGCGGGCGCGACCCTTGGCCTGGCTGCGCCGATGAACCTGACGGCGCTGTTCCTGGCGGTGAACATCCCGACCCTGCTGAAATACGCCGGGGTCAATCTCGCAGCCGCCGTCGTCGTGCGCCGGCATCCCGAGATCTATGAGGCGGCGACCTTCCGCCTGTCGAAGCAGGCCACCGTCTTCTGGGCCTATGCCGGGACGGTGATGGCCCTGCTCGTCGCCCTGCTGGGCCTGGGCGCCGACTGGACCCCCTATGCGGCGCTGGCCATCTGGGCCGTGCTGGGGACCGGCTACTACCTCGCCTTCGTTCGCAAGCGCGAGGCGGTCTGATGCGGGTCATCGGCCAGGACGAGGTCCGGACGCGCCTGACCTATGAGGTCTGCATCCCCATCGTGCGCCAGGCCATGATCGCGTTTTCCAGGGGAGAGACTCGCCAGCTGCTGCGCAGCATCATCCCCCTGGACCAAGGACGCATGTTCGGGGTGATGCCCGGCGCCCTGGGAGAGCGGGCCTGTTTCGGCGCCAAGCTGGTCAGCGTATTTCCAGAGAACTTCGCCCTGGGCCGCCAGTCCCACCAGGGCGTCGTCGTGCTGTTCGACGGGGAGAGCGGGATCCCCACCTGCGTGGCCCATGCCGGCGAGATCACCGCCATCCGCACGGCAGCGGCCAGCGCGGCGGCCACCGACGCCCTGGCCCGCCCAGAGTCCCGTCGCCTGACCCTGCTGGGCTATGGCGAGCAGGCCAGGACCCATCTTCGGGCCATCTCCCAGGTGCGCGCGCTGAGCGATGTCCGGGTCTGGGGGCGGGATTTCGGCCGGGCCCAGGCCTTCGCCGCCGAAATGTCCGCCGAGACCGGCCTTGTCGTGCGCGCGGTCGCCGGGGCGCGGGCCGCGGTGGAGGGCGCCGAGATCATCTGCACCCTCACCAGCTCCAAGACGCCGGTCCTGCACGGCGACTGGGTCGCGCCAGGCGCCCATGTCAACCTCGTCGGCTCGAGCTATGCCGGACCAGTTGAGGTCGATCACGACCTGGTCCTGCGCGCCCGCCTGATCGCCGACAGCCGCGAGGGCGTCCTGGCCCAGGGGGCCGAAGTCTTGGCCGCCAAGGCTGCAGGCCTGATCGATGACACCCACGTGGTGGGCGAGATCGGTGAGGTGTTTGACGGCCGTCTGGCCGGCCGCCAGTCCCCCGACCAGATCACCGCCTATAAGTCCCTGGGACACATTGTGCAGGACCTGGCCAGCGCCCAGGCCCTGATGGAGCGCTAGAGTTTCCTATGAATGTCAGGTCCCTGATCCTCGCCGCGGCGGTGTCTCTCTGCGGCCTTCCCGCCGCCGCCGCCGAGCCCGCGGCGCTCACCGTGCGCATCGCGCCGGGGCCGATGGATGAGGCCCGCGGCCTGGGTCATGTGGACATCACCCTGACCCTGTCGGACCTCGAGGCCGCGGCGGGCGAGGTGCTGGTCAGCCTGCCGATCGTCATCGCCAACACCGAGACGGTGGCAGAGCATCTGATTGGGCTGACGGCCAGAGACGCTATGGGAATCGTTCCCCTGCTGATGCGCGATGATCCTGAGGCCCTGGTCTATGCGCGCCACTGGCTGGCGGGCCGGCCGGTCAGCGGCGATCTGGTCATCAGCTACCGCGCGCCCATCGACAACACCCCGCCGCGGCGGGGGTCGGGTCCGCCCTATCAGCTGCGCACCGAAGGCGGCGGCTTTTCAGCGGTGGGCAACACCTTCCTGCTGACGCCCCCCGATGGCCGCGACTACCAGATCGCGATCGACTGGGATCTCAGCGCCATGGGGCAGGCCGCCACGGCCACCTCCAGCTGGGGGGAGGGCGATGCGGTCCTGCCGGGCGCCGGCTCAGCCGACCGCTTGTGGTCCGGGGTGTTCATGGCAGGCCCCATGCAGCGTTATCCGGCCGACCCGCAGAACAACGGTTTTTCCGCCGCCTGGCTCGGGACCCCACCCTTCGATCCGGCGCCGCTCATGGCCTGGACCGAGACCCTGCACACCTGGATGAGCGACTTCTTCCGGGAGACCGAGGAGCCGCCCTACCGGGTCTTCCTGCGGTTCAATCCGATCAACGCCGGCGGCGGGGCGGCGCTCACCAACTCGTTCCTCACCACCTATGGCCAGGCCACGACGGCCGAAAGCATCAAGGGCACGCTGGCCCACGAGATGATCCACACCTGGACCTCACTGGGTCCCGGCCAATGGTACTCCGAGGGCAATGCGGTCTTCTATCAGGCGCAGCTGCCCTGGCGGGCGGGGCTGATCTCCACCGAGGACTATCTGCAGGACATCAACGACACCGCCCGGCGCTATTACACCAACGCCCTCAACGACACGCCCAACGACCAGATCGCCGCCCGCTTCTGGGAGGACACCCGGGTGCGGACCCTGCCCTACGACCGGGGCGGCCTCTATTTCGCGGTGCTGAACGATCGCGTCCGCAAGGCCTCGGCCGGTCAGCGGTCGGTGGATGACCTGATCC
>JAHUZY010000289.1 GCA_019264505.1 Phenylobacterium sp.
AGCCCATATCGGCCGCGTCGCCGACCCGGCCGCCGGCTCCGGCTATGTGGAGGCGCTGACCGACCAGATCGCCCGGGCGGCCTGGTCAGCCTTCCAGGTGACCGAGGGCCTGGGCGGCGTCGTGTCCGCCCTGGCGTGCGGCCATATCGCCGCCGAGGTGGAAACCACCTGCGCGGCCCGCGCCGAGGCCGGCGAGCCGGCCATTGTCGGCGTCACCGCCTTCCCGCCGGCCAAGGACGAGCCCGTCGAGGTGGACACCGCCCCCGGCGCCCCAACGGCCAACGCCCCCTCCCCGCGGCTGCCGGGTCCGGACGGCCGCTGCCCGCCGCTCGCGCCTTTGCGCATTTCCGAACCCTTCGAGATCGAGGCCGCCCCATGAGCGCCTTCCCCGACTTCACCGAAGTGGCCTTCGACGCCGAGCGGGTCTCGCCGTCCGCCGCGGCCCCTTCCGCGCCGTCCTGGTCCACCCCTGAGGGGATCGACGTGGCCCCGGCCTATGGCCCCGCCGACATTGAGGGCCTCAGCGGCCTGGATGGCTATCCCGGACTCGCGCCCTTCCTGCGCGGCCCCTATCCGACCATGTACGCCACCAACCCGTGGACCATCCGCCAGTATGCGGGCTTCTCCACGGCCGAGGACTCCAACGCCTTCTACCGCCGCAACCTGGCGGCCGGTCAGAAGGGCCTGTCGGTGGCCTTCGACCTCGCCACCCACCGGGGCTATGATTCCGACCATCCGCGGGTGGCCGGCGATGTGGGCATGGCCGGCGTGGCCATCGACTCCATTCTCGACATGCGCACCCTGTTCGACGGCATCCCGCTCGACCAGATGAGCGTGTCCATGACC
The DNA here is from genome assembly GCA_019264505.1 of Phenylobacterium sp. Classification (GTDB taxonomy): domain Bacteria; phylum Pseudomonadota; class Alphaproteobacteria; order Caulobacterales; family Caulobacteraceae; genus Phenylobacterium. The sequence continues at coordinate 847 of JAHUZY010000289.1, forward strand.
ATGAACGGCGCGGTCCTGCCGATCCTGGCGCTCTACATTGTGGCCGCCGAGGAACAGGGCGTGCCGCCGGCCAAGCTGTCGGGCACCATCCAGAACGACATCCTCAAGGAGTTCCTGGTCCGGAACACCTACATCTATCCGCCCGCGCCTTCGATGCGGATCATTTCCGACATCTTTTCATACACTTCGACGGAGATGCCGAGGTTCAACTCGATCTCCATCTCCGGCTATCACATCCAGGAGGCCGGGGCGACGCTGGACCTGGAGCTGGCCTACACCCTGGCCGACGGCATCGAATATGTCCGCGCGGGCGTCGCCGCCGGCATGAGCGTCGACAAGTTCGCCCCGCGCCTGTCCTTCTTCTGGAATGCGGGCATGAACGCCTTCATGGAGATCGCCAAGCAGCGCGCCGGCCGCCTGCTCTGGGCCGAACTCATGCAGGCGGAGTTCGCGCCCAAGGACCCCCGCTCGCTATCCCTGCGGGCCCACACCCAGACCAGCGGCTGGAGCCTGGCGGCCCAGGACGTCTACAACAATGTGGCGCGCACCTGCGTCGAGGCCATGGCGGCCACCGGCGGCCAGACCCAGAGCCTGCACACCAACTCGCTGGACGAGGCGCTCGCCCTGCCCACGGATTTTTCCGCGCGCATTGCGCGCAACACCCAGCTCTTCCTGCAGCTCGAAAGCGGCCAGACCCGGGTCATCGACCCCTGGGGCGGCTCCTACTACGTCGAGCGCCTGACCGCCGACCTCGCCGCCCGCGCCCGCACCCACATCGCCGAGGTCGAGGCGCTCGGCGGCATGGCCAAGGCCATCGAGGACGGCCTGCCCAAGCGCCGCATCGAAGAGGCCAGCGCCCGGACCCAGGCGCGCATCGATTCCGGCCGCCAGAGCGTGGTCGGCGTCAACCGCTACCGCTCGGCCGACCTGGACGAGATCCCGGTGCTGAAGGTCGACAATTCCGCTGTCCGCCAGCGCCAACTGGAGAAGCTCGCCCGCCTGAAGGCCGAGCGCGATCCCGCCGCCGTGGAGAAGGCGCTGGACGCCCTCACCGCCGGCGCGGCCGGAAACGGCAATCTGCTCGCCCTGTCGGTGGAGGCCGCCCGGGCCAAGGCCACGGTGGGCGAGATCAGCTACGCCCTGGAAAAGGTGTTCGACCGCCACAAGGCCAAGGCCGATGCGGTCAAGGGCGTCTATCTGCGCGAGGCCGGCGAGACCCCTGCGGCCCTGAAGGCCAAGGCCATGGTCGGCGCCTTTGCGTCCGCCGACGGCCGCAAGCCCCGGGTGTTGATCGCCAAGATGGGTCAGGACGGCCACGATCGCGGCCAGAAGGTGATCGCCTCGGGCTTCGCCGACCTCGGCTTCGAGGTGGAGATCGGCGACCTCTTCCAGACCCCGGCCGAGGCCGCGGCCCTGGCGGTGGAGCAAAAGGTGCATGTGGTGGGCGCAAGCTCGCTCGCCGCCGGCCACCTGACCCTGGTGCCCGAGCTGAAGGCCGAACTGGCTCGCCTGGGCCGCCCGGACATCCTGGTGGTGGTGGGCGGCGTCATCCCGCCGGAGGACTTCGCCGCCCTGACCGACATGGGCGTCGCCGCCATCTTCCCCCCCGGCACGGTGGTCCCCGAATGCGCCATCGAGGTGCTGGACCGCCTCAACGAGGAACTCGGCTACGCCCAGCTGGACGCCGCCAGAAGCTGATGGGTCACAGCCCGGGCAGACTGGCGGCGAGGTCCAGTCCCCACTGGGCGTCATAGGCGCGCCACGCGAAGGTCACGAGCACCGCCCACAGGACGCTGAACAGCGAGCCGACCAGGAAGTATTCGGCGTTCAGCTTCTCCTCCAGGTCCTTGAAGCGCGCCACGCTCTTCAACGCCACGACCGCGACCAGCACTTCCCAGACTCCGACGACCAGGCCGCCGGCGATGGCCAGCCGCTCCAGGTGGCCGATCACCCGGCCGACGCGCGGCGTCTTTGTCGCCTCGTCGTCCGCCGCCTCGGCGCTGCGGGCCGCGCGCAGGCCGCTCCACCGCAGGAGAAGCTGGCACGCCAGATTGCCGCCCCAGGTCAGCAGCAGAAGCGCGACCAGCGAGGCGCCGAGGCTATGCAAAAGGGCTGCGCTCATTCGAGGCCCAGCGCCCGGTCGAACCTTGCGGCCATGGCCTCGAGCGCGGCCCACTGGCGTTCATAGAGATCGAAGCGTCCGGCGCGCCGGATCTTGTAGAGGGTCTGGGGGGACATCCCCAGC
>JAHUZY010000326.1 GCA_019264505.1 Phenylobacterium sp.
GTCTGAGGCGGCCATTTGGCCAAGACGGCCGCGAGGACGTCAAGCCGGTCGATCGGCACGAACACGCGCGGCGTATAGGCGATGATCTCGACGAAGCAGCCGAGCGCCGTGAACGAGGACCGCTGCGCGGCCGCGCCCACCACCTCCATCCGGTAACGGTCCATAACCTTGGCCCGACGCAGCCAGTGACCGCCCGCGAGGGCCAGCGCCGCCCCATCCTCCAGCACCAGCGCCGAGACCTGGGCCGGGTCGCCATAGGCGCTGGCGACGTCGGAGAGGCCGAGCGCCACCTTCAGCGCCGGAACCTGGCCGGGATCGAGCAGACGGCCGAGCCAACGGCGGCCGTCCGGCGCCTTCAGCCGGCGCACCGAGGTCCCCTTGTCGGGCAGGTGCGTCCAGATCGGCAGCAGCAGGCCCGAAACCAGCACCAGATCGCGGGTGATCCAGGGATCGGCCTCGGCGATCTCCCGATCCCAGGCGGCGCGCCAGGCGGCCTCGTCGGTCGCCTCCCACGCCGATTCCTCGAACCCCTTCAGGGACGCGATGGTCCGCTTCTCCGGCCGGATCAGGCGCACGGCCGGGATAAGCCGATCGTCGTCGTTGGTGGTGGTCAGGCCCTGGACCACGAGGGCGGCGCGGCCGGACTTGCTGTTGACGGCGTAGACCAGCCCGTCGGCGTCGAGGCCGGCGAGCGCGTCATCGGCCGCCGTCAGCTGGCGCTGGGTGCGGACCTGGAAGCGCAGCAGCTTGGTCTCCGCGCCGGTGACGGCGTCGGTGCGCACCACCTCCTCGCCGGTGATCGCCACATCATCGGCGACGATATCCTCCATGCCCCGGTCCAGGGCGCCGGACTGGGCCGCCCGCTCCAGGATCGAGGAGAGGATTTCGTCAAAGGCCGCGAACAGGGCGTTCTGGTCGGCGATCCGCAGCGCCAAGAGCCGGTTGAGGAAGGTGTTCATCGGCGGCATGTCGTCGGCCTTCTTCAGGTCCCCGTCGCCGTCCACCAGCCGCAGGCCCGTCTTGGCCTCGAAGGTCTCCCGGTCCATCGTCTCGACGTGGCCGAAGTGCAGGGCGATGTAGAACGCCTGCAGGGCGCGGTGCGCCCAGGGGCTCTCCAGGTTGTCCTCGGCGCGGAACAGGCCATTGCCGGCGGTACGCCGTTCGCCCCGGGTCAGGGCGCCCAGGCTGTCGAGGCGGCGGGCGATGGTCGAGGTGAAGCGCTTCTCGCCGTGGATGTCGGTCGTCACCGGCCGGAACAGCGGCGCGCAGGCCTGATTCGTCCGGTGCGAGCGGCCCAAGCCCTGGATGGCGGCGTCGGCCCGCCAGCCCGGCTCTACGAGGTAGTGGACCCGGCGCTGCTGGTTCTGGGCGGCGAGGTCGGCGTGGTAGCTGCGCCCCGTGCCGCCGGCGTCGGAGAAGACCAGCACCCGCTTTTTGCCGGCCATGAAGGCGTCGGTCTCGGCCTTGGCGGCCGACGCGCTGCGTCGCTCCACCACCCGGCGGCCATCGCGCGTGATGACCCGCCGCGAGCGGCCGGTGATCTCGGCGACCTGTTCGGTCCCGAGCTGATCGAGCGCGGCGTCCAGAACGCCATGGACGGCCGGCAGGCCGGCGAGGTGGGCGACCAACTCGTCGCGCAGCCGCAGGGCCTCCTGGCTGACCACAGGGCGGCCGTCGGCGTCGGTGACGGGGACGAGGGTGATATTGCCATCCTCGTCCTCCACCGAGTCCATCGCCATCACCGGGAAGGCGCCCATCAGATAGTCCAGCACCTGGTCCTTGGGCGTCAGGTCGACGGCCAGGTTGTTCCACTCCTCGGGCGGGATCTCCGCCAGGCGGCGCTCCATCACCGCCTCGTTGGTCGAGACCACCTGCACCACGGCCGAGCGGCCGGCGGCGAGATCCTGCCGGATCGCGGCCACCAGGGAGGGCGCCTTCAGCCCCGAAAGCAGGTGACCGAAGAAGCGCAGCTTGGCGCCCTCGAACGCCGACATCACCGCTGAGGCGGCCTGGCCGGACTTGGCCTTGCCGTCCTCGGTGACACCCACCGCCTCAAGAGCGGCTCGAAGGTTGTGATGGATCAGCTGGTAGGCGTCGGCCCAGGCGTCCCAGATGGCGATGTCGTCCGCCGTCAGCGGGTGTCGCAGCGGCTCGTACTCGACGCCTTCGAACGACAGCGAGCGGGCGATGTAGAGGCCCATGGCCTTCAGCTCCCGGGCGATCAGCTCCATCACCGCCACCCCGCCGGTGTCGACGGCGTCCATGAAGGCCTCCCGCGTGGGGAAAGGGGCCTCCGGCCCGCCCCAGAGCCCGAGCCGGGCAGCATAGGCGAGGTTCTCCGGCGTCGTCGCGCCCGTGGCCGAGACATAGAGGATACGGGCGCTGGGCAGGCGGTTCTGCAGGGCCAGGCCCGCCATGCCCTGCTGGGAGGCCTTCTTCGGGCCGCGCGCGCCCTTGCCGCCGCCGGCGGCGTTGGCCATGGCGTGGGCCTCGTCGAAGACGATCACCCCGTCGAAGTCGGCGCCCAGCCAGTTGACGATCTGGTCGAGCCGCGAGGGCCGGTCGCCCCGGGCCGGCTGCCGCAGGGTGGCGTAGGTCGTGTAGAGGACGCCCTTGTCCATGCGGATGGCGTCGGCCTGCTTCCAGGCCGACTGCGGGGTGATGTCGGACGACGCCCCGCCGATGGCGCCCCAGTCGCGCCGGGCGTCCTCCAGGAGCGCGTCGTTCTTCGACAGCCAGACCGCCCGGGTGCGGCCCTGAGCGACGTTGTCGGCGATGACGCCGGCGATCTCCCGCCCCTTGCCGCAGCCCGTGCCGTCGCCGAGGAAGAAGCCCTTGCGGAAGCGCAGCGCGCCCGGATGGCCGTCGGCGACCAGGATCACCTGGTGCGGCGCCTCGCCGGGGATCCACCACCCGGGCAAGAGCTGGGCGTGGGCCTCGCCGGCATAGATCACCGTCTCCAGCTGGGCGTCGGACACCAGGGCGTCGCCCGCGACCTTGGC
>JAHUZY010000364.1 GCA_019264505.1 Phenylobacterium sp.
CGCGAGGAGCCTGCGGGCCCAGGGCGCCTCCGCAGCGGAACCGGGCCCCGTGGAGGGGAGGGCATAGATGAAGAAGAGCGATGATCCCATGAGGACCATCGCTCCCGCATACTGCATCAGCCTGAGGGCGACGACCGCAGGCTCGAGCACGTCAGCCGACCTTGAAGGCCACTTCGCCGGTCATCTTATGGCCGTCGGCCGAGGCCGCAGACCACACGATCTTGTAGGCTCCATTGGTCAGCGCGCTCTGCGGCGTACCGGTGATGGACTTGCCGTCGTTGGAGACGGTCGTCTTCACCGGCACTTTCATGCCGCCATGCTCCGGCATGGTGAGCTCAAACTTGGAGAAGGCCGGCACAAGCTTTTCGTTGAAGGTCAGGGTGATGACCTTCGGGGGGGCCGCGACGGCGGCGTTGGCCGCTGGATTGGAACTCACGAGATGCGCATGCGCCCAAGCCGGGCTGGAAGCGACGAGGGCGGTCGCTCCCGCAAGGGCGGCAAGTCCGAAAAGGTGGGTCTTCATTGGGGGTCTCCCGACAAGGTGTCTGTGAACGTCTACGCATCTCAGCGCGCCAACCCCTCAAACTAGCCGCCGCGCCTGCACCGGGCGTGAATGAGTTCTCGACTTGAGAAGCAAGGCGTCTCCTCCGGTCGACAGGCGCCTAGCCCAGTCCTCGCCAGCGGTTGGTCCGTGAGGCGCGCAGAGAGCGTGCGCACGTCAGGCGAGGGCTAGTGATCCCGCGTGAAATAGGGTAGGGGGGTAACCTATGGCGCATATAACAAACAACAAAGAGCAGCTCTTGGCCCGGGTCCGGCGCATTGCCGGCCAGGTCGCCGCGATCGAGAGGGCCATCGCTGACGAAGCGGGCTGTTCGACGATCCTGCATCAGGCTGCCGGCGTGCGCGGGGCTGTTAACGGGCTGATGGACGAGCTGATTGAGGACCATATCCGCGAGCACGTGGCCCGGCCGGACCTAACGGATGCGGACCGAGCTTCCGGCGCCGAAGAGCTGATCGCCGTCGTGCGTCGATACGCAAAATAGGAAGAGCCGCCTTGAATCTGTCAGCCTCAGACGAGGCCTTGTCCCACGACCACGTCTTCCTCGGCGAACGGCACGATGAAAATGCCCGACGCACCCTGTGGGTCGTGGCCCTAACCGCCGTGATGATGGTTGGCGAGATCATCGCCGGCAGTGTCTTCAATTCAATGGCCCTGCTCGCCGATGGCTTCCACATGGCGACCCACGCGGGCGCGCTGGCGGTCGCGGCGGCGGCCTACGCCTACGCTCGCCGTCACGCGCGCAGCCGACGCTTCAGCTTCGGTACGGGCAAGGTTGGCGATTTGGCCGGTTTCGCCTCTGCGCTTGTGCTCGCCCTCGTCGCGCTCGGGATCGGGGTCGAATCCGTCGTCCGCCTTCTTAACCCACAGCCGGTGAGCTTCGGCGAGGCCACGCTCGTGGCCGTGGTGGGCCTCGCGGTGAACGTCGTGAGCGCCTTTCTCCTGTCGGGGGGGCACGATCACCATCATGGCCACACTCATGCTCACGAGCATCCCGACCAGGGTGGTCACCACGACCACTCCCCTGATCGGGGGCACGCGCATCACGATAATAATCTGCGCTCCGCCTTCGCGCACGTCCTTGCCGACGCGCTGACTTCGGTGCTGGCGATCGCAGCCTTGGTCGCCGGGCGGTATCTTGGCTGGGTTTGGCTCGACCCTGTGATGGGCATCGTTGGCGCGGTCGTGATCTCCGTCTGGGCCTGGAACCTGATGCGCGACACAGCCGCCGTGCTGCTCGACACAGCTGATCCTCACCTGGAGGGCGAAGTGCGTCAGGAGGTCGAAGGGCTCGGCGACGCCAAGATCACGGACCTGCATGTTTGGCGGATCGGGCCTGGCGCCCACGCGGCGATTGTCAGCTTCACGGGCGGCGCCTCAGCCGCCGACGTGCGCCAACGTCTGCGCGCGTTGCATGAACTGGCCCACATTACGGTCGAACCCTGGTGAATTCGACAGCATCCCGATGTTTGAAAAGGGCCTTCACGGGTGGGTGTCTAGTCGCATGTCACTGTTCTTGCATGCGGAAACGTCGCAACCTAGTAACGCCTTCTAGGGGTTCTAAGTGGTAGCGCTACGAGCCAGAAAGCTAAGGACGTTCCTCGCCACGCTTTGCCTGGCGTTGACGGCCGTACTTGTCTCTCAGGCGCCGATCGCAACTCTGGATCAGGCCCTGCACAGCTTGTCGATAGACCATCCGGCTATCACTCTGGCCGGTCAGGTATACTTCGACCAAGACGACCACGGCGCCGATCACGACCACGAACCGCAGTCCGAGGCTCCGGCTGATGGCGCTGGAGAGACCCCGGCCCATCATCACCACAGCGACGGGCCCCAGATCTCCCTGCTTCCTCGAGCGGTCGCTGTGCCGGCGATCGAAGGCCGGTCCCTGGTGCTCCGTGCGCCAAATGACGCTCCGCCGGCCGCCGGCATGATCTTTGGGCTAGAACGCCCTCCCAAGATGCCTCTCGAAGTC
>JAHUZY010000034.1 GCA_019264505.1 Phenylobacterium sp.
TCCCGACCCCGGCCGCTACGGCCGGCCGCTCGGCCTGCGGATGGTCCCAGGAACGACGGCCTATGACACTGCGCCGCTTACAGGGCCTGGCCTGAAGGTGATGCATGTCCAGGACATCGACTATCGCAGCTCCTGCCCGCTGTTCACCGGATGCCTGGCGCAGGTGGCCGCCTGGTCCAAGGCCAACCCCGACCACGTCCCCCTGCTGATCCTGTTGAATCTGAAGGAGGGTCAGGCCCTACCGGCCCCGGGCGCGGTGACGCCGGCGCCCTTCGATGCGGCGGCCATGGACGTGGTGGACGCCGAGATCCGCAGCGTGTTCGCCCCTGAGGCCCTCATCACGCCTGATGATGTGCAAGGCGACCATCCGACCCTGCGGGCGGCCGCGGCCGGCGGCGGCTGGCCGACCCTGGGCGAGGCGCGCGGCAAGGTCATGTTCGTCAACATCGAGGAGGATGAGGACGCGGCGGCCTACATCACCCTGAATGATCCGCAAGCGCAGGCCGAGCGCATCGCCGCCGCCGTGGCCGCCGGCCTGATCGTCCGCACCCGGGCCGACGCCGATACGGTGGAGGCGCGGTCCAACGACACCGCCCGCCGCGAGGCCGCCTTCGCCGCCGGCGCCCAGTACATCTCCACCGACTACATGACCCCCGATGTGCGGTTCAGCGACTACCGGGTGGAGCTGCCGGGCGGAGCCGCCGCCCGGCTCAATCCCCGCTGGACCAGGGACTGAAGGTTCAGCCTGGGCGCCTCGTGGCCTCGGCGATGACCACCCCGGCCCGGCCCAGGGCGGCGTCCAGGGCGATCTCGCCAGCCTGAACCTGGTCAGCCAGGCCCATCAGCGCAGGTCCCGCGGCCGAGCCGGTCTGTGGGGCTTCCCGCATCCAGAGACCGGCCCCGGCGGCGATCACCCTGTCCCATTGGGCCCGCACCCCGTTCCAATAGGTCTGGGTCGCGGCGAGATAGGCCTCGGCCGGGGCGGCGTCGAACCCGTCTGCCCGGTCATAGGTGTTGATCACCACCTCATGGACGAAGGTCGTGTCCTGGCCTGCGCGGGTCCCGATCTTGGCGTTGTCCTGCTCGTGCACCCAGCCCTTGGGCGTCAGGGCGTGGCGGTTGACGCAGGCGTAGCGGTCATAGGGCGGGTTGGCCGCGGCGTCCCGCCGGGCCAGGGGCCGCAGGGTCGGCTGGCTGGTCCAGCGCGAAACCCCGCGGTCGTGAGCCCACCTCCCCAGGGCGCCGTAGCGGGGACTGTCGTCGGTGTTCCAGACGGTCTGGCCCCAGAGACCCCGCCGGCTGTCGGGCGTCGTGGGGACCATGCGCCAGGTGTCGGCGCCGGCATAGGTCAGCACCGCCTCAGGCTCGAAGGTCCAGTCCTGACGCCAATGGCGGATGGTGAAGATCTGACCGCCCTGGCGCACCACAAGGATGTGCTGCAGGCGCAGGGTGGCCCCGGTGTCCTCGATGACGCGCACCACTTCGTCGCCGGCGTGAATGGCCGGGTCGGCGGGCTCGTAGTCCTGAACAAAGGGCACGGTCTCGCGGGTGTCGAAGCGCACATGGAAGTCGCCCACCATGCCCAGGACCGCCCGGCGGCCGGCTTCCAGAGCGCCCGCGGCGTCTGGGGCGGGGCCGGCGGCGGCGGCTTTCGCCGCCAGTGGGACGGCGGCCAGGCCCATGCCGCCCAGGACCGCCCCCCGTCGTGAAATTGAACCGCTCATCGATCTGTCCTCTGATCCTAGAAACGATAGGTGAGCGAGGCGCTCACATTGCGGCCCGACGCGGTGTAGGCGTCTTTCACCGTCGAGGCGGCGCCGAGACCGCGCACATCGCTCCACCACCAGTAGGTCTCGTCCGTCAGGTTGAAGATCCCGGCCCGCAGGGCGGTGGTCGGCGTGATGTTCCAGTAAGCGGTGAGATCCACCAGGGTGACGGCGTCGGGAACGAAACAGCCGCCTGCGCCGCAGACCTGGTCGACATCCTTGCCGTCCTTCTGGGCGGCGTGGGTCAGGATCACCCGGCCGCCGAACCCACCGTCCGGGTCACGGTAGGAGAGACCAGCTACGGCCTTCCAGGGATCGATGCTGTTGAGGGGCGTGGAGGCGCCGCCGGTGGTCTCCTGGCCTTCGGTCCAGGCCCAGGCGAACTGGGCGCCGAAACCCGAGCGCCAGGCGCCTTCCAGCCGGGCCTCCAGCCCGCTGATCTCCACCTCGGCCAGATTCACATACTGGAAGGTGGCCGGGTTGGCCGGTGTGTAGTTCCCGCGGACCAGGATCTGTTCAATGAAGTCGTCGAACCCGCTCGAATGGGCCGTGAACTGGCCCGACCAGGTCGCCCCGGCGACGTCCAGGCGGCGGAAACGGAAACCCCCTTCGAAGGTCTCGCTGGTTTCCGGCTTGAGGTCCGGGTTCGAAATGGTCTGGTAGTTGCCGACCAGATTGGCGAAGCCGTTGTTCACCTGGCTGGGGGCGGGGGTCTTATAGCCCTGGGCTGCGGTGGCGTAGACGCCCACCTGATCGGTGATCCAGAAGACCGCCCCGATCTTGGGGGTGAACCGGCCATCCTTCTGACCCACGGCGGGGAAGGGGAAGGCCGCGTCGACCTTGGGATCGATCTCGTAATGGTCATAGCGAATCGCCGGCGTGAGGGTGAGCCGGCCGTTCAGGAGGGGGATCTCATCCTGGACGAAGGCGCCGGCCAGAACATGGTCGGTGTTGGGGAAGGCGCGGGTCGGATAGGTCTCGCCTGCTGGCGGCTGGGTTCCGTCCCGCACCCCTTCCTGGCGGGTGGTGGAATAGTCGAGGCCGTAGACGAGGCTGTGCGAGAGGCCGAGGAAGCGGCCGGCGCTTTCGGCCTGGGCGGCCAGGCCCCACACCTCATTGTCGAAGGTGTTCAGGCGCTCGCGGTCGGGGGAGGTGTTGCGGTCTTCAAAGGCGAATTCCCGGTTTTCGCTGGCCTGCCGGTAGAGGCTGACCAGGGCGCGGTCGATCAGGCCTTCGCCGCGGTAGACATAGTCGAGCGCCAGACGAGAGCGCCTGATGGTGTCCAGGGCGTCCAGATCCAGGGTGGCCGTGGGCGACGTGGCCGGCAGGACGGCGCGGGCGCTGTAGACCTCGGACTCGATTTCCCGGTCGTAGTATTCGCCGCTCAGCCGGAACCGATGGGCGTCGCTCGGCTGGAAGACCAGCTTCCCCAGGACGCTGTGGGTGGTGAAGTCCTGAGGGTTTGGCGTCGTTCGATTGACGTTCAGGGCGTCATTCTCGCCCTTGTTCTCGGTCTCATGGGCCTGGCGATAGGTATAGGCCAGCAGCCCTGAAACCGTGTCGTTCCCGGCGGCGCCCAGCAGGCTGCCGGTCCAGCTGTCGTCCACCGAGCCATAGCCTGCCCGGGCCCGACCGGCGAAGGTCTTGCCGCCGGTGAGGAAGTCATCGGGGTCGCGGGTGGTGAAGGACACCGCCCCGGCCAGGCCATCGCTGCCATAGAGGGCCGAGGTGGGGCCCCGCAGGATCTCCACCGACTTCAACAGGTCCAGATCCAGATAGTCGCCGCGGCCTACGGACTGTCCCCCGAAGGTGAAGGCGTCGGGCACCCGGACCCCGTCCACGAGGATCAGAACCCGGTTGCCATCGAGGCCCCGGATGTTGAACCCGGAATTGCCGTCCCGTCCGGTATTGGCGCCGGCGGCGGTGAATCGCGCCGGGGCGTTGCGCACCGACACCCCGGGCTCGAAGCGGACCAGGTCCTTGATGTCCGTGGCCAGCTCCTCCTCGATCTGGGCGTCGGTGATGACGCTGACCGTGGCCGCAACCTCATCGGCGGGTCTGGCCTGCCGGGTGGCGGTCACGGTGAGCTGTGACACCGTGGTGGCGGCCAGCTGCAGCGGATCAACCCCCTGGGCTGTGGCGCTCGGCGCCGCAGCCAAGGCCGCCAGGGCCGCGCCCATGAACCAGGCGCTGCGCGGCGCCCGCATCGAGTTCGTCATCCTACTATCCCCGTATATGCGCATCAGACGCATTCGCAATAATGATCAAGGTCAGGCCCGCTGGGATGCGGGCTGACGGGTCGTCAACGAGCGTGGCTGGGGTCAGTGACCCTGGGCGGTGTCGCGATCATCCACCTGACCATCGCCATTGGTGTCCAGACGCTGGAAGGTTCGCCCGGCGGTGGCGTCATATTCGGCCCGCGTCATGGCCCGATCCCGGTCAGTATCCATGACGCCGAACCGGACGTGCGCCTGACGGATCTGTCGCTCCCGTTGCGCGGCCAGCTGGGCGTCGAGCCGCTCGGCGTACTCGGCGACATATTCAGCCTCGCTCAGAACGCCATCGCCCCCTTGGTCCGTCCGGGCGAAGGCCTCCCCGCGCCGGGCCATGTATTCGGCCTGGGTGACGATCCCATCCAGATCGATGTCGTAGGTCTGCAGGAACTCCAGCTTGCTGTGGCCGGGGGCGGGCGCCTCCTGGGCGAGGGCCGCGGGACTGGCGAGGCAGAGGGCGGCCAGGGCGAGAAGAGGGGGTGTGATCCGGGGCATGGGGTGTCCTTAGGGAGCGACTTCAAAGGTGAGGGAGGTGGTGTAGCTGCGCACATCGGTCTCGGCGCCGACGGGGGCCGGAGCCCTATGGCGGGTCATGATCAGATAGACCCCAGGGCGATCGAACCGCAGGATCGCCTGGCCCTTGGCGTCGGTCTTCAGGCGTTGCTTGAAGCGCGGGGCCTCGTAATCGCCGCCCTCGCGATCAACCTCGATCTCATTGCCGACGAGGGGCTGGCCCTCGAACAGAACCTCAAGGCTGAGCGGGTCTGCGGCGTAGATGGCGCTGGGATGGGCGCTCAGGCGGAAGGCGAGGGGGCCGACCTGGGTGTTCAGCACCGCATCTGTGGGGGCGCCCTTGGTGACATAGACGTCGGCGACCGTGGCGGTCTGGGTAGTCTGCACCTGGACTCCGGCCGGGGCGTCGGTTCCGGCCGCCAGAGGCGTCCAGACGCCGTCCTTCAGGACCTGAGCGCCCTTCCTGCCGAGACGAAGGCCGGTGGTGAAGCGGTAGGTCCCCGGCTCGGTGAGATCACTCTCCAGCACGGTGGTCTGCTGAAAGGTCTCGATGCGGTCATAGGCGTCCCGTCGTCCGTCGGGCCTGTAGAGGTGGAAGTCCTCGGAGGTCACCGCGACCTCAGGCCGAAAAAAGGCGGTTTCCCCGAAGGCCGCCTGGAGCGTGATGACGCTGGCCTCACCCGTGGAGAAGACCGAGGGCGAGAGGAAGGAGGTATGGGCGCCCGCTGGCGGGGCGATCGCCCCCAGCGCCAGGGCGAGGGCCCCGCAGGTCCAGCCAGTCATCGCGCGCATCGTAAGATTACCCCTATATGCAAATGAGTCTTAGTTGCCATAAGGGAGCTTCACCGTTTATGCAACTCACTCGCAATCAATCAGGACGAAAGCGTGACTCTAGTTTCAACCTTGCTCGGTCTGGGCGCGGCCCTGCTCCCCCAGACCGCGGATGCAGCCGACCTGGCGTGGTCGCGATGGGCGGCAGACCATGTCCTGGGGACGTCGCTTGACGTCATGGTGACGCCGGCCGGCGCTGGCCTCGGCGAACGGGCTGGCCTCGCCGCCCTGCGGGAGATTTCCCGCCTCGACCGTGTGCTCAGCCGCTGGCGAGAAGACTCAGAACTCGCCGCGCTGAACCGAGCCCAGCGCAGCCGGGTCTCTGCGGAGCTCTATGCGGTGGTGGAGATGGCCGAACACTGGCGCCGCGAAACCGGCGGGGCGTTCAGCGGCCGCCTGGGAGCGGTCCCCGGGACGCCCGGCGCAGGGCAGAGGCAAGCGGCGAAGGCCGCCGAGGCGGCGATCCTGCGGCTGGACCCCACGGGGCGTGCGATTGATCGCCCTGAGGCGGTCAGGTTTGACCTGGATGGCGTGGCCAAGGGCTACATTCTGGACCGGGCCCTGGCGGCGGCTCGGCAGGCTGTCCCGGAGGCGTCCGGGCTGCTGGTCGACCTGGGCGGCGATGTCCGGGTGTGGAGCGATGAGGGCCGGGGCGCAGCCTGGCGGCTTGGGGTCGCCGATCCGGCCAGGCCCTTCGACAATGCAGAGCCTCTGCAGACGCTGACGCTTCGGCGCGGCGCCCTGGCCTATAGCGGGCTACGCGACAGGGATGGGCGCGCCCACCACATTATCGATCCACGGTGCGGCGCCCCGGCCCGGGCGGTCACCGGGGCTGCGGTGATCGCACCGACGGCGGCCCAGGCCGACGCCCTGGCGACGGCTGTCGCGGTGATGGACCCTGAGG
>JAHUZY010000054.1 GCA_019264505.1 Phenylobacterium sp.
TGTCGAACCGCGCCGCGCCAGGGATCCATTTGGGCGCCTGGCGCCAGGCGCGCAGGAACACCTCCTGGGTCACATCCTCGGCCTCGGCCGCGTCGCCCAGCATACGCACGGCCAGGCCGTTGATCCGGGTCAGCTTGCGGCCCATCAGGGCGCGCACCGCCGCAGGGTCGCCCCGGGCGATACGGCCCAGCAGTTCGTCGTCGGGATCCTGCGCAGCGGCCAAGCCTCACCTCGCCCGCGCCGCAGCCGGGCCCTTGGTCAGGTTCACGAGCCGCCACTCGATCGGCTCTGACGGAGGCTGGTGAGTTCGGCCCGGTCGAGGATGCCGTCCCGGTCTGCATCACTGGCGGCGAAACGACGATCAGCGCTCGCCTCGATCTCGGCGCGGGTGATCACACCGTCGCGGTTGGCGTCAAGGCGGGTCCAGACCTCGGCCGCCCTGGCGGCGCCGCCCGCGCCGCGGAACCGCCGGGCCATGTCCTCCATGGGTTTGAACTCCGCACGGGTGATCTGGCCGTCCCGGTTCTTGTCGAAGGCCTCCAGGAGGGCGTCGGTCTGGCTCTTGCGGAACTCGGCCTGGGTCACCTTGCCGTCCCGGTTCAGGTCCGGGTCAGGGCCGCGGCCCATCATCTGGGCCTGGGCAGGCCCGCTGATCAGGACGAAGGCGAGCGCGCTAAACAGGATCGGACGGAACATGGCGACCTTCTGGCGGGATGGGTTCAAGGGTTTGAACGGCGTCGCCGCCAATTTCCGTCGCTCAAGGTTGCACCAGCATTTCATAGGCGTTGCGGGCCGCCTTGCGGGCCGCCTCAAGTCTTGGCCGGACCTTGCGGAAGTCGCTTTCACCGGCGGCCCGCGCCATCAGCCGGCGGAAGGCGGTGGGCTCCAGCGAGGGGTCCGCCCCCTCCTCCAGGGCCACCTTGATCAGCTGGGTCAGGTTCTGCTGCAGCCGCCAGGCGTCCTCCAGCACCTCCAGGGGTTCTGCTGCGCCAAGGCCGGCCTCCCGAAGGGCCGCCAGCGACCGGGCGGTGTGCGGATGGAGGGGACCGCCCTCGGCGGCGTGGGCCAGTTGCAGGAACTGGGCGGCGAACTCCACGTCCACCAGCCCCCCGCGGGCGAGCTTCATGTCCCAGACGTCCTTGGCCGGGCGTTCCTTGTCCAGCAGGGTGCGCATGGCGCGGACGTCGCGGGCCAGGACCTTGCGATCCCGAGGGCGGCGCAGGGCGGCGTCGATCAGGCCCGTCGCCATCTCGCCAAACTGCGGGGTGCTGGCCCACACCACCCGCGCGCGGGTCAGCGCCAGGAACTCCCAGGTCTCGGCCTCCCCGGCGTAATAGGCCTCGAAGGCCGACTGGCTGACCGCCACGGGTCCCTGGGTTCCTGAGGGCCGCAGCTGCATGTCCACCTCGTACAGGCCGCCCTCGGCGGTGGGCAGAGACAGGGCGGCGATCAGACGCTGGGTGAAGCGGCCATAGAAGGTCTCCGCCCCCCAGCCCTTCAGGCTCGACATGGCCCGGGGGTCGTCGGCCAGGTAGAGGGTCATCAGGTCCAGGTCCGATGAGGCGGTCATCTCTCGGGACCCGCACTTGCCCAGCGCCACCACCGCGACCTGCCCTGGAAAGGCGCCCCCCAGCCGCTCGGCCTCCGCCAGGGCCGCGGGCGCCAGGGTGCGGATGCAGAGATAGGCCAGGTCGGCAAACCCCCGGCCCACCCGCTCGGCGCTGGCTACCCCGCTCATCACCTGCACGCCGAGCCGGAAGGCCTGTTCCCGGTGCACCCGGCGCACCGCGTCCATCACCTCCTCGAAGCCCTCGGCCCGGGAGATGGCCATGGCCATCACGGCCTCGTCCTCGGCCGGGTCGATCTCGGCGAAGAAGTCTCCGTCGATCAGGGCGTCGATGGCGGCGGGCCGCCGGGCCAACGTCGCGGCCAGCTTGGGCGCGAACGCCAGGACCTGGACCAGCAGTTCGAACAGCTGCGGATTGGCCAGGAACAGGGACTGGATCTGCACGCCCGACGACAGGCTGGCGAAGAAGTCGCTGAACCGGTTGAACGCCGCATTGGGCGCGCCGGTGGCGTTCGCGGCCTCCAGCAGGCGCGGGGCGAGCCGGGTGAACAGTTCGCGGCCCCGCTCGGTGCGGGTGGCCGGAATGCGGCCGTGATGCCAGGCGCGGATGGTCTGGGAGACCTGAAGCGGGTTGTCGAACCCCATGCGCGCCAGGGTCTTCAGGGTGGCGGGGTCGTCATCCACCCCGGTGAAGATCAGGCTGCCGAAGCTCGACGACAGGGGCTCCTCGTCCGGGAAGAGTTCTCCGTATCGGCGGTTGACTGTCTTCAGCACCTCGGTGACGGCGGCATCGAAGGCCTTGACCTTGTCGTGGCCGAACAGGGCCGCGACCCTGGCCCGCTCCCCATCGGCCTCCGGCAGACGGTGGGTCTGTTCGTCGGCGATCATCTGCACCCGATGCTCGACCGCGCGCAGGATGTGATAGGCGCTGGTCAGCTCCTGGGCCGCCTCAGGCGTCACATGGCCCGCCTCGGTCAGGGCCTGGAGCGCCTCCAGGGTGCGCATGCCGCGCAGCTCCGGATGGCGGCCGCCGAGGATCAGTTGCTGGGTCTGGACGTAGAACTCGATCTCGCGAATGCCGCCCCGGCCGAGCTTCAGATCGGCGCCCTTGGCCGTCAGCCGGTCGTCGACCTTGTGGACATGGATCTGGCGCTTGATCGAATGGATGTCGGCGATGGCGGCGAAGTCGAGGTTCTTGCGCCAGATGAAGGGGGCAAGCTCGGCCAGGAAGGCTTCGGCCCGGGGCAAGTCGCCGGCGCAGGGCCTGGCCTTGATGAAGGCCGCCCGCTCCCAGTTCTGGCCCACGGTCTCGTAGTACTCGAAGGCGGCGTTGATCGACACGGCCACCGGCGTCGAGGCGGGATCGGGACGCAGGCGGAGGTCCACCCGGAAGACATAGCCCTCGTCGGTGCGGTCATGGATCAGCGCGGCCACCGCCTGGGTCAGGCGCACGGCGAAGCCTCGGGGCTCCACCCCTTCGCAGACCGGCAGGCGGTCGGGCTCGTAGAAGACCGACACGTCGATGTCGCTGGAATAGTTCAGCTCGAAGGCGCCCTGCTTGCCCATGGCCAGGCAGAACCAGCCGGGCACGGGGCCTTCGGGGCCCTCCCCCACCGCTTGCAGCCGGCCAGCCGCCACCTCGGCGCGGGCGGCGACCCGGAGGGCTGCGGCCAGGGCGGCGTCGGCGAAGCGGGTCAGGGCGCCGGTGACCGCGTCCAGGTCCCAGACCCCGCCCAGATCGGCCAGGGCGATCAGGAGATGGGCCTCGGCCTTCAGCCGGCGCAGCTCAGGACCGGCCTCGGCCGCCGTCTCCAGGTCCCCGGCCGCCGCCGTCCGGGCCAGCAGGTCGGCGAAGCGGGCGTCGGGCTCATGCTCCAGAATCGCCCGCAGCCGCGCCGGCGTCCGACGGGCGAGGCCCGACAGATAGGGCGAGGCGCCGAACACGGGGGCGAGCGCCGGCCAGGCGCGGTCAAGCAGGTCCTCCCACCCGTCCCGGGTCGCGGCGGGCGCGATCATCTCCCGGGTTCGTTCGGCGGCCTTCCCATCGGCCACGGG
>JAHUZY010000082.1 GCA_019264505.1 Phenylobacterium sp.
CGTCACCCTCGGGCTTGTCCCGAGGGTCCCTGTCCGGGGCGGGCGCGAACGGCGCGAGGGATCCTGGGCGCAAGGCCCAGGATGACGGTGGTAAGGGGACTGGGCTCGGCTTAGCGGCCGCCGGGACCCATGCCGTGGCCCATGCCGCCATGGCCCATGGGGCCGCCCTTGCCGCCGCCCATGCCGCGGCCGGCCGGGCGCAGGGCGTCGAAGGCCTTCTGCTGGGACGGGGTCAGCTGGGCGTAGAAGCGCTTGGTGGCCTCAGCCCGGACGGCGAAGGCCTGCTGGCGCTCCGCCATATGGGCGGCCATGGCGTCCAGGCGCTGGGGCGTGGTCATGTCGCGCATGGCCTGGCGGTCGCCGCGGTCGCGCCGTTCGCCGGCCTTGGGGGTGATCGCGCCGACATAGGTGTTCAGCGCCGCCTCCTGCTGGCTGGTGAGCTGCAGGGTGGTGCGCAGGCGCTCGGCCATGTGGCTGCGCATCTGTTCGGGGCTCGGGCGCTCGCGGGCCTCCATGCCCGGACGCGGCCCCTGGCCGGGGGCCGGCGGCTGCTGGGCGAAGCTGGCGGTGGCGAAGGCCATGCTGGCGATGGCGCCGCTCAGGGCCAGGGTCTTGATCGTCTTCATCTGTGGTCTCCAGTTGCGCCCCTCTGAAGACTTCCACGGCGGCCGACCGCCGTTCCGTCGCAGTTTCTTTTTCGCCTGAGCGCCCCCGACTCAAGACAGAGCGTTGCGGCAGGCCGCGGCCATGGCCAGGGGTCCCAGCGCCACGGTCGCAGCCGTATAGGCGCCCAGCAGGGCGAACCCGGCCTTCCAGGGCAGGCCTGCATCCAGGCTGGCCAACGCCCCGCCGCCGAAGATCACCGGCGGCACGAACAGCGGCAGGACGATCACCGCCGTCAGCAGGCCGCCCCGCCGGGCCCCCAGGCTGAGCGCCGCGCCAATCCCGCCCATGAAGGAAAAGGCCAGGCCGCCCAGCAGCGCGCAGGCGATCACCAGACCGCTGAGCTGGGGCGGGGCGCCCAGCGCGATGGCCGCCACAGGCGCGGCCAGGGCGAGCGGCAGGCCCGTGGCCAGCCACTGGGCCAGGCACTTGACCGCGCAGATGATCTCCAGCGGGACGGGCGAGAGGGTCAGCAGGTCCAGGGACCCGTCCTCATAGTCCCGCTCGAACAGGCGATCGAGGGAGAGCAGGGCCGCCAGCGCCAGGGCCACCCAGGCGGCGCCCGGCGCAATGGCCGCCAGCCGCTCGGGCTCCGAGCCCACCGCCAGGGGCAGCAGGGTGGCGACCCCGGCATAGAAGCCCACGGCCACCATCGGCCCGCCGCCCTTGCCCCAGGCGAGCGCCGTCTCCCGGGCCAGCAGGGTCGAGACCCGGCTCATCGACCGATCTCCACCGTGCGGGCGGCCAGGGGCAGGGGATCATGCACCGCCGCCAGGATCATGCCGCCGGCGGAGAGATGCTCGCCCATGATCTGCCCGAACCGGCCGCGCCACTCGGCGTCCAGGGGGCTCAGGGGCTCATCCAGCAGCCAGAGCGGCCGGGGCGCGGCCAGCAGGCGGGCCAGCGCCAGGCGCCGCCTTTGACCTGCTGAGAGCCGGCGAACCTCCAGGTCGAGCAGGGGCAGAAGATCGAGGCGGGCGGCGGCGGACTCCGGCGCATCGGCCGCCCCGCCGGCGAAACCGGTCCAGAAGGACAGTTCGTCGCGGGCGGTGCGCGAAGACTTCAGCCCGTCCAGATGACCGAGCAGATGCATGGCTTCCCGCGCCTCGGCGGGCTCGACGCCGCCAAAGGCGATGATCCCCTCATCCGGGGCGATCAGGCCGGCTATAGCCCTCAAAAGACTGGTCTTTCCCGCGCCGTTGCGACCGGTCAGGGCCACGGCCTCCCCCGGACTCAACTTGAGAATAAGTCGCGAAAACAACTGTCGTCCCCCGCGGGAGAGGGCCAGGGACTGGATTGAAACCTCTGGGATCACGGGCGGGCCGCCAAAAACACGAGATCAGGACCCAAAATGTCCTCACGCCTCGCATGGACGAGTCTCGCGGCCGGGTCTATGACAGCCGCGGCCGTCGCCACCCGAGGGGGCGTACGCGGCGCGGGGTCGGACGCTGTGTGTCCTTCCCTTTGAGCGCGCGATCCCGGGGGCGGTTGATGAACGGCCGTGAACAGAGAGAGGATCCTTTAGGATGGCGTCTATCGACACCCTGAAGACCCGCCGCGAATTGACGGTGGGCGACAAGACTTACGTCTACTACAGCCTGGCCGCTGCGGAAGACGCCGGCCTGAGCGGAATTTCCAACCTGCCCGTTTCGATGAAGGTTCTGCTGGAGAACCTGCTGCGTAACGAGGACGGGGTGTCGGTGGGCGAGGACGACCTGAAGGCCGTCGCCGCCTGGCTCGACAACAAGGGCGCCAAGGAGCACGAGATCAGCTTCCGCCCGGCCCGGGTCCTGATGCAGGACTTCACCGGCGTGCCCGCCGTGGTCGACCTGGCCGCCATGCGCGACGCCATGACCAAGCTCGGCGCCAATCCGGAAAAGATCAATCCGCTGAACCCCGTCGACCTGGTCATCGACCACTCGGTGATGGTGGACTATTTTGGCAACGCCAAGGCCTTCGGCGAGAATGTCGAGCGGGAATATGAGCGCAATATCGAGCGCTACCGCTTCCTGCGCTGGGGCTCCTCGGCCTTCAACAACTTCCGCGTGGTGCCGCCTGGCACCGGCATCTGCCACCAGGTGAACCTGGAGTATCTGGCCCAGACCGTCTGGACCAACGATGTGGACGGCGGGACCGTGGCCTATCCCGACACCGTCGTCGGCACCGACTCCCACCCCACCATGATCAACGGCCTGTCGGTCCTGGGCTGGGGCGTCGGCGGCATCGAGGCCGAGGCCGCCATGCTCGGCCAGCCGATCCCGATGCTGATCCCCGAGGTCATCGGCTTCCAGCTCACCGGCGCCATGCCGGAGGGCGCGACGGCCACCGACCTGGTGCTGACCGTCACCCAGATGCTCCGCAAGAAGGGCGTGGTCGGCAAGTTCGTCGAATTCTACGGCCCGGGCCTGGCCAAGATGACCCTGGAAGACCAGGCCACCATCGCCAACATGGCCCCGGAATACGGCGCCACCTGCGGCTTCTTCCCGATCACCCGGGCGACCATCGACTATCTGGCCGCCACCGGCCGCGACGCCGCCCGCGTCGCCCGGGTGGGAGCCTACGCCAAGGCCCAGGGCATG
>JAHUZY010000210.1 GCA_019264505.1 Phenylobacterium sp.
ATCACCTCGCCGGGCGGCTCAACCCGCCGCGTCATGAACGCGCGCTCAAATCCCCCGAGGGTTGAATCGAAGGGGCCTTGCATGGCCGCGGAACGCTGGTCTCGGGGCGATAGGTGAATAAGCCTTGAAATCAACAAAGGGGCGGGGCACACGAACCACAAGTCCTTCTCGCGACAGCCTGTTCCGCCCGTTCGCCCCCCGGCGCGCGACGGATCCGGATTTCGCCCGAGTCGCCCATTAAAGCCCCCCAGTCATCAGGGCACTGCATGATCTCGTCCCTCTTCGGCGCTATCTCGAACGACATCGCCATCGATCTCGGCACCGCCAACACGCTCATCTATATGAAGGGCAAGGGCATCGTGCTGAACGAGCCCTCCGTGGTGGCGCTGAGAAATATCGGCGGCCGAAAGGTCGTCCACGCCGTGGGCATCGAGGCCAAGCAGATGCTGGGCCGGACGCCGGGCCACATGGAGGCCATCCGTCCCATGCGCGACGGGGTCATCGCCGACTTCGAAGTCGCCGAGGAGATGATCAAGTACTTCATCCGCAAGGTTCACAACCGCAAGGGCTTCGTGAACCCCAAGGTCATCGTCTGCGTGCCGTCAGGCGCCACGGCGGTGGAGCGGCGCGCCATCAACGATTCCTGCCTGAACGCCGGCGGCCGCCGCGTCGGCCTGATCGACGAGCCCATGGCCGCGGCCATCGGGGCGGGTCTGCCCATCCATGAACCCACCGGCTCCATGGTCGTCGATATCGGCGGCGGCACCACCGAGGTGGCGGTGCTGTCCCTGTCGGGCATCGTCTATTCGCGCTCGGTCCGCGTCGGCGGCGACAAGATGGACGAGGCGATCATCAGCTACATGCGCCGCAACCATAACCTTCTGATCGGCGAGACCACGGCTGAGCGGATCAAGAAGGAGATCGGCACCGCCCGGGCCCCGGCCGACGGCGAGGGCCTGTCCATCGAGGTCAAGGGCCGCGACCTGATGCAGGGCGTGCCCCGCGAGGTCCGCATCAGCGAAAAGCAGGCGTCGGACGCCCTGTCGGAACCGGTCGGTCAGATCGTCGATGCGGTGAAGATGGCGCTGGAAGCCACCCCGCCGGAACTGGCCTCCGATATCGCCGACAAGGGCATCATGCTGACCGGCGGCGGCGCCCTGCTGCGCGGCCTGGACGCCGAGATCCGTGACCATACCGGCCTGCCGGTGACGGTGGCCGATGATCCCCTGTCCTGCGTGGCGCTGGGCTGCGGCAAGGTGCTGGAACATCCCAAGTGGATGAAGGGCGTTCTGGAATCTACCCTGGCCTAGGACTTGCTTGATCGAAGACGGTACGGCCACAGCCCAATTGCCTCTGGCGGGGAGACGATCTTAGGTGTCCTTCCGGGACAATCCTCTGGGTGAAATCCGAGTGCCGCTGGTCTGGACGGCCGGCGTCGCCCTGGTCGTGGCCGTCGTCGTGGCCGTGACCCTGCTGCTCGGCGACCGCCGCGAGACCCTGCGCAACGAGGCCTATGGCGTGACCCGCGAGGTCAGCGACGCCGTGGCCGCGCCTGTGTCGGGAGTGGTGTCGGCGCCGGTCCACTGGTTCGGCGCCCTCTCGGATGGGATCAGCCAGTACTTTTTCGCGGTGTCCGAGAACCGGCGCCTGCGCGCCGAGCTGGAGGAGGCCGCCCAGCTGCGCCAGGAGGTCCTGGGGCTCCGGGACCTGAACGAGCGCTACCGCGACCTGCTGGGCCTCCAGACCGATCCGCCGATCCCCATGGTCTCGGCCCGAGTGGTCAGCGACTCCCGGGGACCCTTCGCCAACACCCGGCTGGCCAATGCCGGGCGCGAGCGGCAGGTGCAGGTGGGCAATCCGGTTATGAGCGAATACGGCCTTGTCGGCCGGGTGGTCGGCGTGACCCGGGGCGCCAGCCGCGTCCTGCTGCTCACCGATATCGCCTCGCGCACGCCGGTGATGGTCGACCGGACTAACGCCCGGGCCATCCTGGCCGGGGACGGCGGGCCCAATCCCAAGCTCGAATATCTCCGCGGCCACGACCCGGTGAAGGAAGGCGACCGCATCGTGACATCCGGCGACGGTGGGCTGATGCCCCGCGGCCTGCCGGTGGGCGTCGCCGTCAAGGGCGTCGACGGCGCCTGGCGAGTGGTCTTGAGCTCCGAGGCCGGCGCCATCGACTTCGTGCGGATCCTGCTGTTCGAGGACTTCGCCCAGCTGGTCGACCAGGACGAGCTCAACGCCCGCAGCGAGCCGCCCGCCGACGGCGTCCTGCCGACCGTGGGCGTGACTTCGCCGCCGCCTCCAGCGCCCACGCCAGCGCCTGCATCGCCCGCAACGTCCGCGCCGACCGCCCGCCCACCTGCGGCCAAGGCGCCGGCCCCCAAGAGCCCTGCGCCCAAGGCGCCGGCCGCCAAGGCTGCGCCTGCGCCGCGTCCGGCGCCGAGCCAACCTGCGCCCGCGCCTGAAGCCGCCGCGCCGCCGCCGGTTGAGGAGCCGGTCTTTTGAGCCTGACGGCGACGCGGCTTGATCCCTGGCGCTGGCTCGGCGCGCCGATGCTCCAGTGCATGGCCGCCACCATCCTCTTCAGCCTGCCGATCCGGGTGTTCGGCTGGGGGCTGCCCGAGCCCGTCTTCTGCATGGCGCCGGCCTTCGCCTGGGCGATGATCAGGCCCTCCATGGTCGCGCCCTTCGGGGTGCTGATCATGGGGCTGTTTCTGGATATCTTCTGGGGCGGCCCGCTGGGACTTTGGGCGCTCTCCCTGCTGGTGGCCTATGGGGCGGTGCTGGGGGCGCGGAACATGATGGTGGGCCAGAGCCGGCCCATGATGTGGATCTGGTTCGCCGCGGCTTGCGCCGTGGCTCAGACCGTGGGCTTCCTGGTCACCCAGCTCGACGCCCGGGCGACGCCGAACCTGTTGGCCATGCTCTGGCAATTCCTCGCCACAAACCTGCAGTATCCATTTGCGCACCGGCTGATCGATAGGTTCGATGACGCCGATGTGCGGTTCCGATAGGGGGCGACGGCGTTGAGTGAGCCGTCCATCTTCTTCTCCGAGGTCAATGAACGGCAGGGGGCCTTCCACCGCCGCAGCTTCCTGCTGGGCGGGTTCGCCGGGGCCGGACTGCTGGCCCTGGGCGGACGCCTCGCCCACCTCCAGATCCTGGAAGCCCAGCGCTACCAGAAGCTCTCGGCCTCCAACCAGTTCAACTTCCGTCTGGTGCCGCCGCCCCGGGGCCTGATCGTCGACCGCAATGGCGCGGTCCTGGCCACCAACCGTCCCAACTTCCGCCTGCTGGTGGTCAAGGACGGGGAGCACGAGCCCGGCGAGACGCTCAAGACCCTGGCCCACTTCGTGCCCCTGGACGAGGCCCGCCAGGAGCGCCTGATGCGGGAGTTCGAGCGCACCCCCAATCGCACCCCGGTGTCGGTCATGGAGGACATGACCTGGGAGCAGTTCTCGGCGATCAATGTCCGCGCCCCGGAAATGCCCAATGTCACCGCCGACATGGGGGAGGTGCGGGTCTATCCCCATGGCGGCGCCTTCGCCCACGTCATCGGCTATGTGGCCAAGGTGAACCGCGAGGACCTCACCGAGACCGGCCCCAATTCCGAACCGATCCTGCTGCATCCGGGGTTCCGGATCGGCCGTCAGGGGGTGGAGAAGGCCTTCGACCTGGACCTGCGCGGTCGAACCGGCGCCCGCAAGATCGAGGTGGACGCCCGCGGCCGTGAGATTCGCAACGACACGGCCGGCGACATTCCCGCCGAGCGGGGCAAGACGGTCGAACTGACCCTGGATGTGGATATCCAGAACCGGGCGCTGGAGGTCATGGGCGACGAGAGCGGCGCGATCGTGGTCATGGACTGCCGGTCAGGCGACCTGTTGTGCATGGTCTCGGCGCCCAGCTTCGACGCCAACCGCTTCGTGCGCGGCCTTTCCACCGCCGAGTACCGCGCCCTGGCCGACTATGAGCGCCGGCCCCTGCTCGACAAGGCCATGAGCGGCACCTATCCGCCCGGCTCGACCTTCAAGATGACCACGGCGCTCGCCGCGCTCTCCGCCGGTATTGATCCCGAGGAGCGGATCCACTGTTCAGGCGGCTGGCGGTTCGGGGGGCGGACCTGGCGGTGCTGGCGCCATGGCGGGCACGGCGCCCAGAACATGCACGACGCCATCAAGAACTCGTGCGACGTCTATTTCTACCAGGTGGCCCTCAGAATGGGTCCCGATCATATCGCCCGGGCGGCCAAGGCCCTGGGGTTCGGTCAGGCCTTCGATATCGGCATTCCCGGTCAGCGGACCGGGGTGGTGGGCTCCACCGACTGGAAACGCACCCAGGTCAAGCGCGACCCCACCTGGCATCCCGGCGACTCCGTCAGCTATGGGATCGGCCAGGGCTATATCACCGCCAACGGGCTGCAGTTGGCCGTGATGACTGCGCGACTGGCCAATGGCCGCAAACAGCTCAATCCAAGGCTCATCAAGTCGGTGGGCGGGGTGGAGATGCCGCCCGGCGACGAGGTGCCGAACCTGCCGTTTTCGCAGGAGCATCTGGACTATGTGCGGGCCGGGATGATCTCGGTGGCCAATGACCGCAGCGGCACGGCCTTCCGCCAGAGCCAGCTCGGCCTCGGCGACGTGCTCATGGCCGGCAAGACCGGCACCGCCCAGGTCCGCAGCTATGACGGGGTGGCCGACCGCGACAGCCGCAGCGTCCGTTGGGGGCTGAAGGACCACAATCTCTATGTCGCCTTCGCGCCGATCGATCAGCCGCGCTACGCCATTTCGGTCATCATCCAGCACGGCGGCCTCGGCGGCGCGACGGCCGCGGCGCCGCGGGCCCGGGAGGTCATGCGGGTGGCCCTGCTGAAGGATCCGGAGATCCGGGCCCGTATCGTACAGCCCATGCCGCTGCCCGATGTCACTGATCTGCCCCCCGTCGGCGTGGCGCCCGAAGGCGCGGTGGCCGCGCCGCCGCCGCTGGCGCCGGGAGAGCCCACATGACCATGAGCGCGCTGAGCCGTCCGGGGGAACGCGACCGGCTGGTGGTCAAGTTCACCCAGATCGACTGGACCTTCGCCATCGCGCTCTGCCTGCTGGCCGGGACCGGGGCGTTGATGATGTTTTCGGTGGCCGGCAGCTCCTGGGAGCCGTGGGCCGGGGCCCATCTGTTCCGCTTCGGCTTCTGCTTCGTCCTGATGATCGCGCTGGCCCTGTTCGACATCCGGGTCTGGTTCGCGTTGGCCTATCCCATCTACGGCATTGGTCTGCTGCTGCTGGTGGCGGTGGAGTTCGTCGGCGACACGCGCATGGGCGCGACCCGCTGGCTGGATATCGGCTTCATGAGTTTCCAGCCGTCGGAAGTCATGAAGGTCGGCATCGTTCTGGCCCTGGCGCGGTTCTATCACGGCATCTCGGCCGAGGACGCGCGGCTGTCCTGGTGGCTGATCATCCCGGCCCTGATGATCGCCGCGCCCGTGCTGCTCGTCGCCCACCAGCCGGACCTGGGGACCGCGATGCTGATCGCGCTCACCGGGGCCGCCGTGGTGGTGCTGGCGGGGCTGTCCTGGAAGATCATCGGCGCAGCCGTGATCTCCTTCGTCGCGGCCGTGCCCATCATGGTGATGTTCGTGCTGCACGAATATCAGCGCAAACGGGTCATGACCTTCCTCGATCCCGAGAGCGATCCGTCCGGCTCCGGCTACCACATCCTGCAGTCCAAGATCGCACTCGGCTCCGGCGGCTTCTTCGGCAAGGGCTATGGGCTGGGCTCGCAGAGCCAGCTCAACTTCCTGCCCGAGAAGCACACCGACTTCATCTTCGCCACCCTGGCCGAGGAGTTCGGCTTCCTGGGCTGCGCCCTGGTGCTGGCCCTGTTCGCGGCGGTCATCTTCATGGCCCTGCGCACCGCCTCCCTGGCCCACAGCCATTTCGGACGGCTGGCGGCGGCCGGCGTGACGGCGACCTTCACCCTCTATGTGCTAATCAACGGGGCCATGGTCATGGGCCTGGCGCCGGTGGTGGGCGTGCCCATGCCGCTGCTCTCCTATGGCGGCACGGTGATGCTGACCGTGATGATCGGCTGGGGGCTCGTCCAGTCGGTGCGGGTGCACCGCTATACCGAGGTCACCAGCGGCAAGGGCGCCTTCGTCTGAGGCGATAGCCGGCTCTCGCTAACCTGCCAGGGCCTGGTCGGTGGCGCGCACCAGGGCGTCCACGACGCCGGGTTCGGTGGAGGCGTGGCCGGCGTCCCAGACCACGTCCAGCCTGGCTTCCGGCCAAGCCTGGCTTAGCCGCCAGGCG
This sequence comes from Phenylobacterium sp., assembly GCA_019264505.1. Classification (GTDB taxonomy): domain Bacteria; phylum Pseudomonadota; class Alphaproteobacteria; order Caulobacterales; family Caulobacteraceae; genus Phenylobacterium. Next base: position 6,309 of record JAHUZY010000210.1, read on the forward strand.
GCGTCCATCGGCGTGACCACATCAAACCGGCCCTGGACGATCCAGCCGGGAATGTCGCGGATCTTGTCGATATTCTTCAGGATCCAGCCGTCTTCCGGGAAGAAGCCGCGATTGACGAAGTAGTGGCATTCGATGCGCGCGAACGCGATGGCGAAGTCCACCTCGTTGAACTTGGACGGCCGCGCCTCCGGCCCGCGGATGGAGATGGTGTCGCCTTCCCACTGGCTCCAGGCGGTGGCGGCCTCGGCCTGGACCCGGCGGTCGGCGTGGGTCAGGCGCCGGTGATAGGCGCCCATCAGGTCGTGCCGCTCCTCCTCCGGGATCGGCGCCAGGAAGTGGGCCCAGGCGTCGGGGAACAGCATGGAGGCGCCGTCCTGATAGAACCAGCGCAGCTCCTTTTCGGTGAGCAGGAAGACCCCGCGCAGGACCAGGCCCTCGACCCGGTCGGGATGGGTGATGGCGTAGGCGAGCGCCAGGGTCGATCCCCAGGAGCCGCCGAACACGGTCCACTTTTCGATCCCCAACTTGACCCTCAGCCGCTCGATGTCGGCGATCAGGGTCCAGGTGGTGTTGTGCTCCAGCCGGGCGTTGGGGTGGGAGCGGCCGCAGCCCCGCTGGTCAAACAGGGCCATCCGCCACTTCGAGGGGTCGAAGAAGCGCCGCATGGTCGGGTTGATCGCGCCGCCCGGGCCGCCGTGCAGGATGAGGCAGGGCTTGCCGTCGGGGTTCCCGCATTCCTCGTAGTAGACCTCGTGCTCGCTCTCGGTGGCGAGCCAGCCATGGGCGAAGGGCTCGTTCTCGGGGAACAGCCCACGACGCTGGGCAGGGGAGGAGACGGCGGTGAAGGGGGAGGGGCGATCCATGTCAGTATTTACGCTGGGAAACGCCTGCGCATCCAGTCGAGGATGTAGCGGTTCACCGCCTCTGGCTGCTCCTGCTGCGTCCAGTGCCCGGAGTCGGTCACCAGCACCTTCTCGAGGTCGGAAATGTAGTCGCCCATCTTGTCGGCCATGGAGGGCGGCAGGACCGCATCCTTCTCGGCCATGATCATCAGACAGGGCAGGCCATCGATCCGGGTCGGCAGGTCGGCGCCCCGCTCCCAGTTGCGGGTGAAGTTGCGGTACCAGTTGATCGGGCCGGTGAAGCCGCTGTGCTCGAACAGGGCCACATAGACCGCCATCTCCTCGTCGCTGAGGAACTGGCTCTGATCAGCGGCCGGGTCGTAGGCCGCCAGGCCCGCGGCGAAGGCGAAGCTGGAGCCGCCCTTCTTGGTCTCGCCAGACTGGCGCAGGGCCGCGGGCTTGCGCAGGAAGAAGCGCATGGTCTTGTTCACGTCCGCGCCTAGCGCCTGGTCGGCCTCGCCCGGGGTCTGGAACCAGACGATGTACATGTCCGGGCCATACACCTGGCGGAACAGTTCGATGGGCTCGGCCCGGTAGCGGGGCTGGTAGGGGGTGTTGAGGCCGATGATCCCGGCGCAGCGCTGCGGGTGCATCAACGGCATCTGCCAGACGACGAAGCCACCCCAGTCGTGGCCCACGAACACCGCCTTCTCCAGGCCCAGGTGATCGAGCAGGGCGACCAGGTCGGCGGTCAGGTGTTCCATGTCGTAGTCGGCCACGTCGGCCGGGCCAGAGGTCAGGCCGTAGCCCCGCTGGTCCGGCGCGATCACGTGATAGCCCGCCGCCGCCAGGACCGGGATCTGGTGGCGCCAGGAGAAGGCGGTCTCCGGAAAACCGTGGCAGAGCACGATGGCAGGACCGTCCTTGGGGCCGGCCTCGTAATAGGCCATCTCAATGCCGTTCACCTGGGCGGTCTGGACAGGCGGCATGGCGGCGGTCAGCGCGGGGGGCAGGGCAGGCGCCATGGGAGTGCTCCGGACAGGATTGATCCCGGCATTTGGGCGGATATGGGCCTGGAGGCAAGCCTTGCGCCCTTCCCCTGCGGGCCTTGCGGGTTAGATAGGGGCATGACCAAAGCCGCCGCCGCCGCGCCCACCCCCTGGGGTCTTGTGATCCTGCTCGGCGCGCTCACGGCGTTCGCGCCGATGTCCATCGACATGTACCTGCCGAGCCTGCCGCAGATCGGCCAGAGCCTGGGGGCCAGCGCCGCCCAGACCCAGGCCACGGTGGCGGCCTTCTTCGCCGGCATGGCCATCGGTCAGTTCATCTATGGCCCGGCCTCTGACCGCTTTGGACGCCGAGGTCCGATCCTGGCCGGCATCGCGGTCTATGCGCTGGCCACCATCGCCTGCGCCCTGGCGACGAGCCCCGACATGCTGATCGCCGCCCGCTTCGTCCAGGCGCTCGGCGGATGCGCCGGCGGGGTGGTGGCCCGGGCCATAGTCCGCGACCGCTTCGACCACACCGAGACGGCCCGGATGCTGTCCCTGCTGATGCTGATCATGGGCATCGCGCCGATTGTCGCGCCCCTGCTGGGCGGTCTGATCCTGGAGCTCGCCGGCTGGCGGGCCATCTTCTGGGTGCTGCTGGCCTTTGGCCTGATCGTCGGGGCCTTTGCGCTGCTCCGCCTGGAAGAAAGCCGTTCGGAGGCCACCGCCATTCAGGCTCGGGCGGAGAACCCGTTCGCCGCCTTCTCAGCCCTCCTGCGCCAGCGCCGGCTGGTGGGTTACGCCCTGGCGGGTGCGCTCAACGGGGCGACCCTGTTCACCTATATCGCCGCCTCGCCGGTCCTGCTGATCGAGGTCTATGGGATCTCGCCGGCCAATTTCGGCTGGGTGTTCGGGCTGAACGCCGCCGGCGTCATCGGGGCCAGCCAGGCCAACCGCTATCTTTTGAAATATGTCGGGCCAGATCAGGTTCTGGCGCGAGCGAGCGTTATTGCGGTCGGCTTCGGGGCGCTGCTGGCCGTGGCCGCGGTGACGGGGATCGGTGAGCGCTGGAGCGTGCTGCCGCTGCTGTTCCTGATCCTGGCCACCTACGGCTTTATCCAGGGCAACACCATGGCCGGCGCCCTCAGCGTCGATCCCAGCCGCTCGGGGTCAGTCTCGGCCCTGATGGGCGGGGCCTCCTTCGGGGTGGGGGCGGTGGCCGCCAGCCTGACGGGCCTGGCCTATGATGGCACGCCTGGCCCCATGGGGATCGCCATGGCGCTCGCCCTGGCCGGCTCGGCGCTCGCCCTGCGGACCCTGGCCCTGCCGGGGCGCAGCTAGGCGGCGGGCTTCAGGCGGAAGGCGGCCACGGCCAGGACCAGCCAGCCGACCAGGAACATCAGTCCGCCGATCGGGGTGACGGCGCCGAGAATGCGCGGCGCGCCGAGGGCCACGGCGGTCAGGGTTCCGCAGAAGATCACCCCGCCGCCGAGGAAGAAGGGCGGCGCGATCCGCGCCAGCCAGCCGCCTTGACCGGCGACGACGGCGGCGGCGAACACCGCCAGGCTGTGGACCATCAGATAGGTGGCGCCGGTGTCCATCCAGGCCTTGGCCTGGGGGTCTGGGATGGCGTGGGCTCCAAAGGCGCCGATGGCCACCGACAGAAAGCCCCCCAGGGCGGCCAGTCCCAGCCAGAATCGGTCGACACCCATGGCGTCCTCCTGCGTTATGTGAGCGCCTTGAGGCGCGCCGGGGACGGCCGCGCCAGGGGCGGTGTGAGGCTGACTCAGCCCTGCGCCATAGGTTGAGGAAATCGCGCGGGGCGCAAGGAGGCAGGTCATGGACATGCGGAAGTTGGGACTGGCCGCAGCGGCGTTCACCCTGAGCCTCGGCGGCGGCGCGACCGCCGACTCTGGCAGCTTCGGCGACTGGGCCGTGGTCTGTGACAATATCCAGGTCTGCACCGCCATGGGGTTTGGCGAACTGGGGGAGATGGGCAGTTCCGCCCTGCTGAAGGTGCGCCGCGAGGCGGGGCCTGCGGCTGAGCCCACGATCAGCGTAATCACCGCGGGAACTGCGGCGGCGTCCCTACGCCTGACGGTGGATGGCGCTTCGCCGAGCGGCCTGGCCGCCGTCCCCGCCAGCCCGCTGACGGAGGATCCCGAGCGTCGCGTCACCGAACTGACGCCCACCCAGACCCGCGCCCTGCTGGCGGTGCTCGTCAATGGTCGCACCCTGGCCCTGATGGAGGGCCAGAACCCGGCCGCCACCATCTCCCTGGCCGGATCGAGCGCGGCCCTGCGGTTCATGGATGATCGCCAGGGGCGGGCAGGGACCGTCACCGCCCTGGTGGCCCGGGGGGCGCGGCCCGCATCGGCCGTTCCAGCGCCGCCCCTGCCGCCGGTGGTCCGCCCTGCTGCGGCCGTAGCCCAGACCCGACTGCCCACGAAGCCCTCGTCGGCCATGCAGGCGCAACTGCGCGACTGCGACGACGACATCCTCGATCTGGGGATCGAGCCGGAGGTGGCGCGCCTCGCCCAGGGCAAGATCTTCTGGGGGATGGTCTGTTCCCGGGGCGCCTACAACGTCATCTACCGGCTGTTCCTCACCGATGAGACCGGCGGCGGCGTCCAGGCCCTGGAGCTCGACTATCCGGGCGGCGAGGCGACCTCGGAGCTGATGAATATCAGCTTTGACCCCAAGACCCAGACCCTGATGAACTTCGACAAGGGCCGCGGGCTGGGCGATTGCGGCGCCCTGACCCAGTGGGTCTGGACCGGTCAGAGGTTCGAGGTCGCCCATCAGACCTTCATGCCCGAGTGCCAAGGGGTGATGAGCGACTATTGGCCGGTCAGCTACCGGTCACGCTAGACTCAGATTAGAGGCTGAGGGGCGCCAACCGCCCCGCAGGCTTGACCCATGCCCTCGCTGCCCTTGCGTCTGGGCCTGTTCTATTCAGCCATCTTCGTGGGCACCGGCGCCAGCGCGCCCTACATCCCCATCTGGTTCGCCCAGCACGGCCTGACCGGCGCCGAGATCGGCCTGATCCTCTCAGCGCCGATGATGGCCCGGATGATCACCGCCCCGGCCATCGGGGTGTGGGCCGACAGCTTCGCCCTGCGCCGCACCCCGCTGATCCTGATGGGCGCCCTGGCCACCGTGGCCTACATCCTGATGGCCGCGCCGTTCGGCTTCTGGTGGTGGTTCGCGGTCTGGTTCGTGGCCGCCTCGGCCATTTCGACGGTCTCGCCGCTCACCGATGTGATCGTGTTGGCGAGGGCCCGGCGGGATGGGTTCAACTATGGCTGGCCCCGGGGCATCGGCTCGGCGGCCTTCATCCTGGCCAATGTGGTCATGGGGGTGATGCTGGTTCAGGGCCCAGCCGACCTGGTGCTGATCTGGATCGTCGTGGCCGCCCTTTTAACGGCGGTGGGCGCCCGCTTTCTGCTGCCGCCTGATCCGGTGCGGGAGGAGGGTGGGCGCGCCGCCCTGTCCGACAGCCTGGCGGGCCTGGGCTCCCTGGTGCGAGACGGCGGCTTCATGCTGGCCGTGGTCTCGGTGGGGCTGATCCAGTCGGCCCACGCCTTCTATTACGGCTTCTCGGCCCTGGTCTGGAAGGCGCAGGGCATTCCAGAAAGCCTGACCGGCGTCCTCTGGGGCTTCGGGGTCGCCGTGGAGATCGGCTTCCTGTGGTTCATGGAGCCCTGGCGGCGCGCCATCGGGCCGCGGCGGCTGTTGGTGATCGGCGGGGCGGCGGCCGTGGTGCGCTGGGGGACGCTCGCCCTTTCGCCGCCGCTCTGGCTGCTGTTTCCCATCCAGGCCCTGCATGCGCTCAGCTTCGCCGCCACCTTCATGGCCTCGCTGCAGCTGGTGGAGCGCCTGTCGACCCCGGCCAACGCCTCATCGGCCCAGACCATGAACTCGGCCTTCTCCGGGGGCCTGCTGATCGGCCTGGCCACCATCGTCTCCGGCGGCCTCTATGACGCGGTGGGCGCCTATGGCTATTTCGCCATGGCCGCCATGTCGGCGCTCGGTCTGGCCGGCGCCCTGCGGCTCTATGGCGTCAGGCGGCTGGACGGGTGAGGTCGGCGCAGAAGGCGGCGGCTGCGGCGCTCACCGCCTGGCGGATCTGAGCCAGCTCGAAGGTCGCCGTCTCCGCACACTCCCGAGCCTGGGGCACATGCAGAAAGCCGACCTTTGGGGCCGCCTTGGTGTGCAGCAGGCGGTAGAGGGTGAAGTTGCAGAGATAGTCGCCGGCATCCTCTGACAGGGTGACCGGCAGGCCCTCGGTCTCCAGGGCCGAAGCCATGGCCTGGCAGGGAGCCGTGGACGCGATCACGTCCTCACCTGCCTCGGCCACGCAGGCCGAGCCCCAGACCCGGCCGGCCTGATCGGGGCGGTCGGGACTGGCGCAGTTGCGACCCAGGGTCTCGACGCGGAAGGCCTGCGCCTCCACCGCCACGCCGACCACCAGAATGCCGCCGACCGGGCGAGCCTGAACCTCGCGCAGGATCGTCTCGGCTGCGCCTTGCCACTGAACGGGCAGGGTAAGGTAGTCGATCTCCGAGCCGGGCGGCGCCCAGCCCTCACGGGCCAGGGTGGCGATGACGGCGGCCGACGGATTGAGCGGCGCGGCCGGAAAACTGCCGAAACCGGCGAGGAGAAGGCGAGGGGACATGGAGCCATTATAGCCCACACGGCCTTGAATGCCCCTGGGGCGCCCGACGAAACTGGCGAAAACAGTGGAGATGAAGACCATGCGCGCACTGCAAGCGGCTGAACCGTGGGGCCTGGACCATCTGACGATCATCGAGGCGCCCGAGCCCAAGCCCGGCCCTGGCGAGGTGCTGGTGCGGATGAAGGCGGTGTCGCTGAATTACCGCGACTGGTTGATGATCAACGGCATGTACAGCCGCGGCTCGGCCACCGGCGGCTCCGTGACCCCGTTCTCGGACGGCTGCGGGGTGATCGAGGCCGTGGGCGAGGGTGTGACGAGGGTGAAGGTGGGCGACCGGGTGGCCACCCTCTTCTTCCAGGGCTGGCTGTCGGGGCCGCCGACCCTGGAAAAGGCGATGACGGCGCTCGGCTCGCCAATCCCGGGCGCGGGCCGGGAGCTGGCGGTGTTCAGCCAGGAGGGCGTGTCCAAGGTTCCAGACTTCCTGACCGACCAGCAGGTGGCGACCCTGCCGTGCGCGGCGCTCACCGCCTGGCGGGCCCTGTTCGAGGACGCCGACCTGTCGCCGGGCGACACCGTCGTGCTGCAAGGCACCGGCGGGGTGTCGATCTTCGGCCTGCAGTTCGCCAAGGCCGCAGGGCTTCGGGCGCTGATCACCTCGTCCTCAGACGAGAAGCTGGCCCGGGCCAAGGACCTGGGCGCTGATCACCTGGTCAATTATCGCCAGACCCCGGAATGGGCCAAGCCCGTGCGCGAGGCGACCGGCGGGGTGGGCGCGGACTTCATCATGGAGGTGGGCGGCCAGGGCACCATCGACCAGAGCCTGAAAGCCATCCGCATCGGCGGCCACATCGCCATCATCGGCGTGGTCGCCCAGGGGGGCGCCGGCATCAATCCGGCGGTGCTGATCAGCAATGCGGCGAAGATGCAGGGCGTCTTCGTGGGCTCCCGCGACATGTTCGAGGCCATGTGCAAGGCGATCGCGCTGCACCAGATCCAGCCTGTGGTGGACAAGGTCTTCCCCTGGACCGAGGCCAAGTCGGCCTTCGCGGCCATGGCCGGGGGCGAGCACTTCGGCAAGATCGTCCTGGAGTTCTAGGGCAGGAGAGCGGCCGGCGATGGGGCCGGCCGCCCGTTGGGCTCAGAAGATCAGCTTGCGCACGGTCAGGCGGACGGTCCGGCCCACAGGATCGAGCAGGTCCGGCTGGTAGGTGATGGGGGTCACACCGTCGCTGGTGCGCACCTCCTGGCGGGCGTCAAAGATGTTGTCGATGGACAGGGTCGCGCGGGCGCCGCGCAGCCAGGGATAGTCTCGCGCCCAGCGCTGGCGGCCGGGATCGGCGAACAGGCGCAGATTGACCGTGGCCAGGTCGGAGAATTCGAGATCTCCTTCCGGCGTGCTCCCCGAGATTGTGGTGGCGCTCTGCCAGTTGGCGTTCATGGCCACGCCCAGACCTGACTTGGAATAGTTGGTCTGCAGCTCCAGCTGATGGAGCGGCGAGCCGCCGCCGGAGCCCAGGGCCGCCCCGTCCAACAGGTCGAGCTTGGGCAGGCCAGGGGCGATCTGCACCTCATCGCGCAGGGCGAGCGTGTGGTAGAATCCGACCTGGAAGACACCGCTGCGGGGCCCCCCGCCGCCGAAGCCGCCAAAGCCGCCGCCGGGTCCACCTGGGCCGCGCCCGCCCATGGCCATGCCGCCCCCGGGGGGACCCGAAGGGGGCGGTCCGTCCCCTGCGGGCGGACCATCGGGGGGGCCTTCACGGGTCGGCCGATCCTCGGCAGGGCGTTGGGCGCCGGCCTCGGCTGGCGCCTGCGCCTGGGTTGCGGGAGCAGCGGCCGGGCGGGCGGCTTCGAAGCGACGGCGCCTCTCGGCCCGTTCGTCAGCGGTGGGCTCAGAGCCGATCTGGCGCGAATAGGTCAGGCCCCAGCGCACCTCGTCCCGGGCCTGCAGGGCGAAGTTCACTGGTCGCGCATCGATGGCGGTCAGGGCGCCTGCGGCGTCGCGGGTGAAGCGGTCAGGGAAGGCCGCCTCCACCTGGGTCGAGGCCGACGGGAAGGCGACGATGGCGTCGTGGGTGCGGCTCGAGACATAGTTGGCCTGCAAGCGCAGGTTGACGTCGTCGAGGGGCTGCCAGGTGGCGCCGAGCTTGAAGACGTCCTTCTGGCCGGCGTCCAGGGTGGCGAGGCCGCCGGTGGTGCGGGCGACCTCGGCGGTCTCGCCGCGGGTCAGGTCGAAGACCCGGACCCCGGTGGTGACCGTCACGGGGTCCCCCAGCTGGTTCATGGTCGGCGCCTCGCCGCTGCGGCTGAAGGAGCCCAGCAGGCGCAGGTCTGAGGTCGGCCGCCAGTTCAGGCCGTAGCCCCAGGTCTCCAGGGCGCCGAAGTCGGAGACCTGCTCGACCCCCAGGTTCAGATTGGCCGACAGCCGGCCGATATGCTCGCCCAGGCCTTCACCGTCTCGGGTCAGCGGAATGTCGAAGTTGCCGCGCAGCTCGCCGACGGTCCGCGACAGGTCGCTGGCCTGAAAGGCGCCCAGGCGGACAGCCTCGCTCTCAAGCTCCGTGGCCGAAGCCCGGGCGGTGAGCGCGGTGCTGATCTGGCCGGCCGGCAGCTCCCCGAAGGACCGGTTGAGCACCAGATCGGCAGCGCCGGAGGTGGTCACCGTGCGGGCGGTGTCCTGAAAGGCTCGTCCGCCGGAGGCCCGGTCGGTGTCGGTCTCCACCTCACCGCGCTCGATCTCGCCGGTGGTCGACCACTGCCAGCCGGCCAGGGCGCCGGTGGCCGAGGCCGCCAGGCGGGCGGTCTGGCGCTCAGTATTGCGTAGCAGGGCTTCAGGGCCAAAGGGCGACAGGCCCTGGCGGGACTCGCTGTCGCTGGCCTCAAACAGGCCGTTCACCGACATGGAGACGCCGTTGTCCAGGGGGCGGGCATAGGCGGCGTTCAGGCTGACATCGTTGGACTTAGCCTGGAGGGAGCGGAAGGCGCCTTCGCCGCCGGTGATGTCGCGGTCGCTCTCCTCGATGCCGCCGGTCCAGTTGGCCTTGCCGTCCACCGTCAGGCGACGGCCCTGGAGGATGTCGAGCCGGGCGCCGTGGGCGCCCAGGGTTTCGCCGCCGCCGGCCTGGGTCGGCGTCCTGACCGTGCCCTCCACCAGGGTGGCGCGGAACCGGGGCCGCAGCACCATGTTCACCACCTTCTGCTCGGCGGGATAGCCGTACTTCAGGGACAGCTCCTCGGGCAGGATCTCCACCCGGGCGATGGCCTCGGTGGGCAGGTCACGGATCTCGGAGAAGCCGGAGATGCGGCCGCCATTGATCAGAATGACCGGCCGCCCGCCGCCCTGGCCGCTGCCGATCTGGGGCGAAAGCGCCTCCAGCAGTTCGGTGACGCTGGCCGCTCCGTAGGCGCGGATCTCCTGGGGCGAGAGGGTGAGCTCCGGGGTGATGTCGCCGATCACCGAGCCTGCGGGCCGCGACCCGCTGACCACAAGCTCCTGCACCTCGACGTCACCATAGTCATAGTCGTCCGCCGCCTGGGCGAAGGCGGTGGTCGACAGGCTGGCGAAGGCTGCGCCGGCCAGCAGGCTGGCGCGCAGGCGGGCGGGGGGACGACGACGGGGAGGCAGACGCAAAGCACTTAATTCCTGATGCTGACCCGGGCGGCGGGGAGACCGCCCATGAAGCTGTCACGCACGACCCCGCCATATCCGTCGCGATCACGGCGCAAGCGAGGCGGGCCAGCGTTGCAATCTTCGTCTGAAACCCTATCCTTTCGGTGGGGAAGAGGAGATCGATTGACCCATCCCGCGCCGGTTCGCGTTCGCGCCAAGCCATCCAGGAGCCTGCTGCTGCTCCTGGCCGCGGTGCTTATTGCGGGCAAGGCATGGGGGTTGGCCCATCTGCCGCCCCCGGGTGGAAGCGCCCAGCCAGAATTCGTCCAGCTTGATCGGGCCGCTCTGGCCCACGCGCCACGGACGGACGGTCCCCAGTTCGTTCGGGTCGGCGACAAACTCGATCCGCTTGACGGCCCGTCGGGGCCTGGCCGGTTCCTCGCGTCAGATCCTGCGGGCGAGCGCGCCGCCGTCAGAACAGGCGTGGCGGCCGAACCGAGCCTCGGCACGCCCTCGGCCCAGTCTCGCCGAGGCATGCGGGCTCGCGAACCTCCCTTTCGTCCATCGTCGTCCTGAACAGCTGATCGACACGATGCGTCGGGCCGCGCCCGACGGGAGGACTATCTTGACCAACACATATCGACCTGCGCGGGGCCCGACCCCGCCGGGCGCGCGCCGACGCCTGTCGCACGCGTCCTCAGGCCCGCTCTGGCGGCTCCTGAAACTGCTCTTCGCGGGGCTCGTCACGACGGTGATCTGCTGGGGCGTCGCCCTGCTGATCATGGGTGGCTATCCCAGCCAGATCCGAGCCCTCTATGCGCTGATATCGGGGGCGGCCTTCGTCCTCTACTTCGGCTGCGCGTCGCTGATCGGGACGACTGAGCGGCCGGAACTTCAGGACGCGGAGGTTCGCCAGACGGAAGACTGACCTCGACCGGCGCTGCGGGCCTCACGGCCTGCGGCGCCGGCGCTTGGGGGCGCTCGCCGGGAGCGTTTCAATGGGTCTTGGGAAAAAGGGCTTGAACCGGAACCTGGGTCCGACCCCATAGCTGAGCGCATCCCATGGAGGCGCCTGAGGATGAGCGAACGCTACCTGAGCCCCAGTGAGACGGCGCGCCGCCTCGGTGTCAGCGTGCGGGCCTTGCGCCTGTACGAGCGCAGGGGGCTGGTCCGTCCCGTTCGGACGGCCACAGGGTGGCGGGTCTATGGGTCAGGGGACATCGAACGCTTACATCATGTGCTGACGCTGAAGTCCCTTGGGCTGTCGCTGGCCCGCATCACTGAAGTCCTCGGCGGACGGGCGGCGGATCTGTCGGCTCTGCTCGCGCTTCAGGAAGACGTCCTCGCCGCTCGGATCAACGACCTGGAGCGCGCCCGCAAGGCCGTTCGGACGGCGCGCACCACGATCGTTCGCGATGGGCGCCTGTCTCTGGAAGACCTCATTGACCTCGTTAGGGAGACCACCGTGCCCACCATGGATGAAGCCAGACTGTCGGCGAGCGCCCACCAGGTGCTCCGCGAGGCGATCGACCCGGGGCTGCCCGGGCTCTACCGCGGCAAGGTTCGCGACAACTACGATCTGCCCGATGGCAGGCGGATTCTCGTCACCTCTGATCGACTGTCCGCCTTCGACCAGGTGCTCTGCTATGTGCCGTTCAAGGGCCAGGTGCTGAACAGCATCGCCCGATGGGCGTTCGAGCAGACCGCCGACCTCTGTCCTAACCATGTGTTGGACTATCCCGATCCAAACATCGTCGTTGGCCGGCGCCTCGATATCCTGCCGGTGGAGATCGTCGTTCGCGGCTATCTGGCGGGCACGACCAGCACCTCGATCCTGACCATGTACCGGGGCGGTCGCCGGGAGATGTACGGTCATCGGCTCCCCGATGGTCTTGCCGACTATCAGGCGCTGGACACGCCGATCATCACCCCGACCAGCAAGGCCGCCGACGGGGACCATGACGCGCCGATGAGCGCAGATGAGATCATCGCAAGCGGTGTGCTCAGCCAGGATCAGTGGCGGCAGGTCAGCGAGACCGCCCTGGCGCTGTTCGCCCGGGGGCAGGCCCTGGCCGCCGAGCGCGGCCTGATCCTCGCCGACACGAAGTACGAGTTTGGCCTCGACGCCGAGGGGGTCTTGCGCCTCGCTGATGAAATCCACACGCCGGACTCCAGCCGCTATTGGCGGGCAAAGACCTATCATCGCCGTCTGGCCGCCGGCGAGAGCCCCGAGAGTTTCGACAAGGACGTCATCCGCGCCTGGGTGGCCGCCCGGTGCGACCCGTACACCGAGGACGTCCCTGAAATCCCGCCGGAGCTGATCTGGAAGACCGCGCTGACCTATGTGGAGGCTCACGAGCGCATTACGGGGCGCGCCTTCGAGCCGCCCCGGCCCGCGCCATCGGTGCAGGAGCGCGTTCTGGCGGCCCTGGCCGCCTTTCGATGATCCTGATTGGCGGCCCACCTCCGCCTTGAGGCTTGAGTTTCGCCAGCGCGCCAAAGAGTATTCGCCGAACGCACGGTCGGCGGCCATGCGTCCGGGTGGACGGAACACGAAGGCAGGCAGGCGATGACCATGACCGGCGGATGCCAATGCGGCGCAGTGCGGTTTCGCGTCGAGGGCGACCTCGGCGAGGCCTCCATCTGCCATTGCCGCATGTGTCAGAAGGCGACGGGGGGCCTGTTTGGTCCCTTTGTCGAGGCGCCGTTCGAGGCCCTGGTCTGGACCCGTGGCGAGCCCAAGCGTTTCCAGAGCTCAAACCAGGTCCGCCGCGGGTTCTGCAGCGATTGCGGCACGCCGCTGACCTTCGAATATGGCGACCATCATGTCAGCCTGGCGGTCGGCGCCCTTGATCGACCCGCCGAGGCGCGGTTCACCGAGCAGCTCGCTTCGCCCGCGCAGGTCGCTGAGTTCGACGATCTAGCGAACCTGCCCGTCCACTCCGTGGAGGAGCCCAAGGCGGCGGTCTACCTGGCGGGCATCGTATCCTACCAGCACCCTGACCACGACACGGAGGCGTGGGGGGTCAAGGGCTGAAGGCAGGGTGGGGAAGCCGGGATCAGGACGCCGTGGCGGTCGGTCCCGCCAAGGCCGTCTCGCGCCAGCACCCTTGCGCCCAGTGTGAGACCTTGGTCAGCAGCTCCACCATGTTGATCGGCTTGGCGACGCAATCGTCCATTCCCGCCTCGACATAGGTCTGGATCTGATCGGGCAGGGTGTTGGCGGTCAGGGCGATGATCGGGGTGGAGGCGACAGCCCCCTCCAGCGCCCGGATCATCCGCGTCGCTGTCACCCCGTCCATCACCGGCATCTGGATGTCC
>JAHUZY010000294.1 GCA_019264505.1 Phenylobacterium sp.
GACATAGCCAAGGGAGGCCTGGACCGGCCCCTTGCGCCAGCCGACCCCCACATGGGCGTCGCCGATCAGGGCGCTGGAGTCATCTGTGGACCAGCCGCCCTGATCCCAGCCGTCGCTGCTGCGGAGCATGTTCAAGCCGACCGCCCGGCCGCTGGCGGCGGCGAAGACGTACCACCGGCCCGTCTGCCCAAACGATTCGCCATCCCGAACGCCCATGGCGTTCAGCCGGTCCTCCACCTTGCCGTCGAGATTCTGGCCCAGGCGCAGTTCGGCGCCGGCCTCGGCCTGGCCGCCACCGGCTCCGAATCCGAGCCCCGCATGGGGAGACACGTCCACATCATAGGGACCGGCGGCGAACTGGACGGCCCGGGGCCAGTTGCGGACCACGGCCACCTCATAGGCCTGGGCGTCGAACTCGGCGCGCTCAGGATTGAGCGGCAGGCCGCCAGGGCCGCGCAGGGGACCGCCGACGCTGACGCGCAGGCTATCGACCACCGCCCCGCTTGCGGAAACCGAAAGGGGCGTTTCGCCCGTACGCCAACGCACGGGACCCTGACCAGCGGCATAGGCCTCCTGGTCGATCAGGGTCTGGATGGGATCTGGATCGGCGCCAATCGGCTTGGGCGCAAAGGCCGCATCCATCAGGGCGTAGGCCGAGTGGGTGAATTGGGCGGTGGCGGCCAGCTGGTCCTCAGCCGCGGCCGAGGTGGCGCAAACCGCGCCGCCCAGTCCCATGGCGATGATGATCCCAGCCGAACGTCTCATTGGTCCCTCTCCAGCCCCGCCATGTTGCAGGTTCACATGACACCATTCCATGAAGGCTCAATGTCGTGAAGATACTGAGAGTTCCCATCCTGCGGCCGATGGCTGCGGGGGCCAGGGGCCTGAAACGGAAACAGGCGCCCCTGGACGGGGGCGCCTGTCTGTCTTGCAGGGGGGTGTGACGCCTATTGGCAGGCGAGGCATTCCTCGTAGTCGGTGCGCTCATGTTCCGGCGGCGCCATGGCCGGCAGGCCAAGTTCAGCCACCGCCGCGCCGGCGTGCGAGGCCCGCTGCACCGACTTGGAGCGCAGGTAATACAGAGACTTGCACCCCCGCTCCCAGGCCATCCAGTGCAGCATGTGCAGGTCCCACTTGTCCACGTCGCCGGGCAGGAACAGGTTCACCGACTGGGACTGGCAGATGTCGGGGGTCCGATCGGCGGCCAGCTCGACCACCCAGCGCTGATCGATCTCGAAGGCGGTCTTGAACACGTCCTTCTCGTCGTCGGTGAGCCCGTCGAGGTGCTGCACCGAGCCCTCGTTTTCCAGGATGGTGTCCCAGACCGGAGGCGTGTTGAGGCCCTTTTCGTCCAGCAGACGCTCCAGATAGGGGTTCCGGACGGCGAAGGTGCCCGACAGGGTCTTGTGCGAATAGATGTTGGCCGGGATCGGCTCGATGCCGGCGCTGGTGCCGCCGCAGATGATCGAGATGGATGCGGTCGGCGCGATGGCCAGCTTGTGGGAGAACCGCTCCATGACGCCCCGCTCGGCGGCGTCCGGGCAGGGGCCGCGCTCCTCGGCCAGCTTGCGGCTGGCGGCGTCGCAATGGCGGCGCAGGTGCTTGAACAGGCGCATGTTCCAGGACTTGGCCAGGGCGCTCTCGAAGGGGACGTTCTGCGCCTGCAGGAAGGTATGGAAACCCATCAGGCCCAGGCCTACCGAGCGTTCGCGGATGGCGGCGTAGACGGCGTTGTCCATCTCGCCAGGCGCCCGGCTGATGAAGTCCTGCAGCACATTGTCGAGGAAGCGCATGACGTCCTCGATGAAGGTCGGATGGTCTCGCCACTCCAGGAATTTCTCGGCGTTCACCGAGGACAGGCAACAGACGGCGGTGCGGTCCTTGCCCAGGTGATCGACGCCGGTGTGCAGCATGATCTCGGAGCACAGGTTCGACTGGCGGACCTTGAGGCCCAGCTCGCGCTGATGCTGCGGCATGGCGCGGTTCACGGTGTCGGAGAAGATCAGATAGGGCTCGCCGGTCTGCAGGCGGATCTCGAGGATCTTCTGCCAGAGCGAGCGGGCGTCCACCTCGCGGATCACCTCATTGGTCTTGGGCGAGCGCAGGCCGAACTGTTCGCCGGCGCGGACGGCCTCCATGAACTCGTCGGTGATGTTGATTCCGTGATGCAGGTTGAGCGACTTGCGATTGAAGTCCCCCGACGGCTTGCGGATCTCGAGGAACTCCTCGATCTCCGGATGGTGCACGTCCAGATAGACCGCCGCCGACCCGCGGCGCAGGGAGCCCTGGCTGATGGCCAGGGTCAGGGAGTCCATGACCCGGATGAAGGGGATGATGCCGCTGGTCTGGCCGGCGCCCTTGACCTTCTCGCCGATGGAGCGGACGCCGCCCCAATAGGTGCCGATGCCGCCGCCGTTGGAGGCCAGCGCCACATTCTCGTTCCAGACCCCCTGGATGCCGTCCAGGCTGTCGCGCACGGCGTTGAGGAAGCAGGAGATGGGCAGACCACGATCGGCCCCGCCATTGGACAGGACCGGGGTCGAGGGCATGAACCAGAGGTTCGAAATATAGTCGTAGATGCGCTGGGCGTGGTCGGCGTCATCAGCGAAGGCCGTGGCCACCCGGGCGAACATGTCCTGATAGGACTCGCCCGCCAGCAGGTAGCGGTCTTCCAGGGTGGTCTTGCCGAAATCGGTCAACAGGGCGTCGCGGCTGCGATCGACCTCCACCTTCCGGACCAGTTGCAACTGGGGCCGCTCAGCGCGGTTTTGCGCCGCCGAAGCCGCCTCAGAAACCTTCAACATCGCCGCTTCACTGCCGCTCATGGCCAAAACCTATTACTTTCAAGGGGCTTCGGACCCATGTCCGGAAATCGCCCCACCCGCTATATCTAGTGGTCGCCCAACCCCCTGGGCACCACAATATGTGCCCACAGTGCCTAATGACTCGTCAACGGGGTGAGGCGGTTCGCCCCCAGGGATTTTCGTTAACGAGGTCTTAACAGCAAGAGGGCGGATGCTGATCCTGCTGGCCTTTCCGGCCCCCCGCCCCCTCACGGCTCACGAGACTGTGACAATTGGTCCGCGGCTGGGCGGCGCCGGTGCATTTTCACAAGGCGCCCGGCTTGTCTTTGCCGCGGCGAGCGCTAAACAGGCCCGGTCATTGGGGAGTAGCCGCCCGTATCTCCAGCGGGGGGCGCGTCAACACACTTGCCGGCGGGGCGTCAGTCCCATGGGCATGGCGCGTCCGGTCAGTCGACTTGGCAAGACCTTTGGCGTTCGCGCGTCGACCATGCGGGGTCGGGGGCGTCGATCGCCATAGGTATGCCGTCCGACCCCGCCGGGACATGACATTGGAAGCCTTCCTCATCTCCACCGGACTGGTGGCCGTCGCCGAGATTGGCGACAAGACGCAGTTGCTGGCCCTGTTGCTGGCCGCTCGGTTTCGACGACCCTGGCCGATCATCGGCGGCATCTTCGTGGCCACCCTCGCCAATCACGCCCTGGCCGCGGGCCTTGGCGCGGTGGCGGCCGCCTGGCTGCAGGGGCCTTGGATGCGGTGGGTGCTGGGGGGACTCTTCCTGGCCTTCGCCGCCTGGGCGCTGATTCCCGACAAGCTGGAGGACGAGGAGGCGCCGAGCGCCCGCCCCGGCGCCTCGATCTTCTGGACCACCACCGTGGCCTTCTTCCTGGTGGAGATGGGGGACAAGACCCAGGTGGCCACGGTCGCCCTCGGCGCGCAGTTTCAGGACGTCCTTCAGGTGGCCGCAGGCACGACGCTGGGCATGATGCTGGCCAACGCGCCGGTGGTCCTGGTCGGTCAGGCCGCGGCCGGCCGCCTGCCGCTGAAGCTCATTCGCGGCCTGGCGGCCCTGGCCTTCGCCCTGCTCGGGGCCTGGATCCTGATCTTCGGGTGACCCCAAAC
>JAHUZY010000303.1 GCA_019264505.1 Phenylobacterium sp.
GTTGTCGGGGGTGACGAAGTTGGCCGGATCGGGATTGCGCAGCAGGCCGATCACCTCCACGGGCGCCGTCGCCTGGGGGGCGACAGGGGGCCGTTCAGCCACCGTGTCGGGCACGAAACCGCGGTCGACGAGGATGGCCTGATAGCCCCCGCCTGAGACCGGACAGGCCGAGATCAGCCGCTGACCGGCCTGGCCGTCCTTGATGGCGTAGAGCTGGACGAAGGGGGCGGTGGCCAGGCCCGGGCAGGTCAGGCTGACACGGTAGAAACCCAGGTCTTCGCCCGCTGCGCCCAGGGCGAGGACTTCGCCCGCAGGTCTGGCCGTGGCCTCCGAGCGGGTTTCGATCTGGGCCAGAAGTTCCGACTTCCAGGTCAGGCGCTGCATCTGCCAGACGCCCAGGCCGATCAGGATGGCCAGAGAGACCAGGGTGGCCAGGGTCAGCCCGATGGGGAGTCTGCGAACGGGGGCGGTTTCAGTCATCGGAGCGCGCCTCCGCGGCGCGGTTGGAAAACTGGGCGGCCAGCATGACGCCCTTCAGCGGGCGCAGCAGGCCCACCGAGACGATGACCGTCAGGGGCAGCCACAGCAGCAGGTGAAGCCAGATGGGCGGGGTGAAGGCCAGCTCCACATAGAGCGCGGCGAAGGCCACCAGGAAGCCGGCGATCAGGATGACGAACACCGCCGGGCCGTCGCCGGAATCAGCCTTGCCCAGGTCGTAGCCGCAGGTCTGGCACTGGGGCGCGACCTTCAGGAAGCCCGCGAAGAGCGCGCCCTCCCCGCAGTTGGGGCAACGGCCACGCAGACCAGAAACAAGGGGATTGGGTTGGGCCATGGGTCAGGCCCGTCCCAGTCCAGGCCGTCTGGCCTGGGCTGGGCAGGAATGGTGGAGCCGGCGCGAGCGGGAGCCTCGCGACATCCCGCTGCGGTCGGCGTCCGGCATCGGCCTAATGTCCAGCGCCGCCGAACACCACATAGATGAAGGCGAACAGGAAGAGCCACACCACGTCGACGAAGTGCCAGTACCAGGCGGCCGCCTCGAAGCCGAAGTGCTTCTCCGGGGTGAAGCCGCCGCGCATCAGGCGGATCAGGCACACCAGCAGGAAGATGGTGCCCACCAGGACGTGGAAGCCGTGGAAGCCCGTGGCCATGAAGAAGGACGACCCATAGAGGCCCGAGCTGATCGCCGCATCGTTGTAGAAATAGTTGTGCGACAGGATGTGGTGGTACTCGTAGGCCTGAATGGCGCTGAAGATCACACCGAGGATCACCGTCAGGATCAGGGCGAACTGAGCGCCCTTGCGGTCGCCTTGCTGCAGGGCGTGGTGAGCCCAGGTCACTGTCGTGCCCGACAGCAGCAGGGTCAGGGTGTTGACCAGGGGCAGGTTCCAGGCGGGCACCGTCTCGATGCCGGCCGGCGGCCAGGTGGCCCAGGCCTGACGGACTTCCTCGATGCTCGACAGCGTCCGGGCCTCATGGAAGAGGGCCATTTCGAAGAAGATCCAGAACCAGGCCACGAAGAACATCACTTCAGAGGCGATGAACAGGATCATCCCGTAGCGCAGGCCCAGCGACACCACCGGGGTGTGATCGCCGGCGTTGGCCTCCTTGGTGACGTCGATCCACCAGCCGGCCATGGTGATCAGCACCAGGGTCAGACCGGCGGCGAACAGCCACCAGGTGCCCGCGGGCACGCCGAAGAGGCCCTTCAGCCACATCACCAGGCCAACGGCCATGACGGTGGCGCCCACCGAGGCCACCAGGGGCCACGGGCTGGGATTGACCAGGTGGTAGTCGTGCTTGACGCCTGCTTGGGCCATTTCGGTCCTAACCCCTCATTGTATCGTCCCGCCGGCTGGGCCTGGTGGCGCCGCCCGCGGGTGGTCTTGATGGTGCTATAGCCCCGCCCCTTGCGATCCGCCAAGAGGGGAAGCCGCGGTGGCCGCCGGCGCGTGTGCGACGGGCTGGACCGTGGCGTCCTCATCGGACGGATAGAAGGTGTAGGACAGGGTGATCTCGGCCTTGTTCCGGGTCTCGAAGTCCTCGGCGTATTCGGGATCGACGAAGTAGACCATGGGGAACTTGATGGTCTCTCCAGGACCGATGGTCTGGTCGGAGAAGCAGAAGCATTCCAGCTTCCGGAAATAGGCGCCGGCCGCCTCGGGAACCACATTGTAGACCGCCCGGCCGGTCATCGGCGTGGCGCCGTTATTGGTGACCTCGAAGAAGGCCAGGCCCGTCTCGCCGATCTTGAGCTTCTGGGCGACATGCTCGGATCGGAAGGTCCAGGGCAGGGTCCGGACATTGGTGTCGAATCGGACGTTCAGGGTCTTGTCGAGGATCTGGGTCGGCGCGGCCTCGGCCTGGCTGACCGTGCCGCCGAATCCGGTGACCTGGCAGAAGGCGCGGTAGAGCGGCACCGAGGCATAGGCCAGGCCGATCATGCCGACGAACACCCCGGTGCAGATCAACCCCAGCCGCAGGTTACGGCGGGCGGGGTCGGGCGCAGGGCGCAGCGGTTCAGAGAGGTCTGTCGAGGACATTGGCTCCCAATCGAACAACGGTGACGAGGAAGACGAGAATGGCGAAGGCGATCAGGCCCAGCGCCAGGGCGATGTTTCGTCCCCGGCGAGCCTGGAACCGGGGATCGGGTCGGTCGGCGGCCGCCGGCGTGGCGGGCGCGACGTCCTGGGGCGCTTCAGGCTCGCTCATCAGGCGCCTCCGGGGATCAGGTTGAGGAAGGTGGGCAGGCCCAGGCTCGCCTCGACCAGCAGGGTCGCGAAGATCAGGGTCAGGTAGAGGATCGAGAAGGCGAACAGGTTCCGTGCGTCCCGGGCGCCGGCCCGCACGTCATAGAGACGTCCGTCCAGCCGGGGATCGGCGCTGTCGCCCGCGCGGCTGCGCATCACCCGCCAGGCCAGGATCAGGAAGACCAGCCCGCCCATGGCGGCGACCGCCAGATATGGCAGGCCGCCCAGACCGGTGAAGGCCGGCAGCAGGCAGATGGGCACGAACAGCAGGCTGTAGATGAAGATCTGCCGACGTGTGGAGGCCGCTCCGGCGACGACCGGCATCATGGGCACGCCGGCCTTCTCGTAGTCCTCGCTGGAATAGAGGGCCAGGGCCCAGAAGTGGGCCGGGGTCCACATGAAGATGATGGCGCAGAGCAGCCAGGCGTTCAGCGGAACCTCGCCGGCTGCGGCCGCCCAGCCGATGACCGGCGGCAGGGCGCCGGCCAGTCCGCCAATGACGATGTTCTGCGCCGTCCAGCGCTTGAGCCACATGGTGTAGACGACGGCGTAGAAGAAGATGGTGAAGGCGAGCAGTCCGGCGGCCAGCCAGTTGACGGCCACCCCCATGAACATGACCGACAGCAGGGAGAGGATCACTCCCATGGAGAGGGCCTCAGCCCCCTTGATCCGTCCCGCCGGCACAGGCCGGCCGCGGGTGCGGCGCATCTGGGCGTCAATGTCGGCGTCGTACCACATGTTCAGCGCGCCGGACGCGCCGGCGCCCACGGCGATGCACAGGACGGCCACCGCCCCCAGCAGCGGGTGGATCGGCGCCTTGGCGCAGACCAGACCCGTGGCGCCGGTGAACACCACGAGCGACATGACCCGCGGCTTGAGCAGCTGCAGATAGTCCTGCCAGCGGGCTGGGGAGTCCGTGGCGTCCGGGGTGGCGGTGATGGCGCGCGTCATGGTCGCCAAAGACATACTCCTAAACGGGGCTCTCACAAGACGAAGGGGCGCGGTTCGGATGTGACCG
>JAHUZY010000057.1 GCA_019264505.1 Phenylobacterium sp.
TTCTTTCCTCGGTGACGAAGAACCTTGATTTCTGCCGCTCAAGTCCGCCACTAAGCCCCCTCGCGGTCAGATTTGATCGCAACGCCTATTAATTAAGCAAAACGGGGAAACGCATGAGAAGCTCGCATTATCTGGTGACCGCTTCGGTCCTCGCCGTCGCCACGGCTCTTTCGGCCGGTTCCGCTGCGGCCCAGACTTCGGGCACCGACGCGCCCGCCATGGTGGAAGAAGTGGTCGTCACCGGCTCCTTCATCGCCGGTACGCCGGAGGACGCCGCCCTGCCGGTGAACGTCATCGGCGCCGACGAACTCCAGAAGCAGGGGTCGCCCTCGACGGTGGACCTGATCAAGTCGATCCCGGCCGTGCAGGGCGCGGTGGGTGAATCCAACCAGTTCGGCGCCGGTCAGACTACGGGCGTCGGCAGCGCCAACCTCCGCGGCCTGGGCGCCGAGCGGACCCTGGTGCTGTTCAACGGCCGCCGGATGTCGACCTCGCCGGGTTCGATCTTCGTCGACACCAACCTCCTGCCCCAGTCGGCCATTGGCCGGGTGGAAGTCCTCAAGGACGGCGCGGCCGCCACCTACGGCTCCGACGCCATCGGCGGCGTGATCAACTTCATCACCCGCAAGAATTTCGACGGGCTCGAGCTGCAGGGCGGCTACACCTATGTCGACGGGTCGGACGGCGACTATAACGCCAGCCTGACCTACGGTTTCACCAATGACCGCTCGAGCCTGCTGCTGAGCGGCGGCTATCGCCATCGTTCGGAACTGCCGACGGTCGAGCGCGACTTCGCGGTCCGCTCCTTCGCCGAGAACCCGCAGGGCGGCTGGTCCTCCTTCGGCAACCCGGGCCTGTACCTGTCGAGCGCCAACGGCGGCATCACCTACACCAACCCCGTCGTTGACCCGGCCTGTAACGTGATCTCGGGTCCGCAGGTCGGCACGCTGTGCCAGTTCCAGTACATCGGCTTCAACAACCTGGTTGAGGAAGAGGACTACTGGCAGCTGTACGGCGAATTCAACTTCGACGTCACCGACACCACCACCTTCCACGCCGAAGTCCTCTATGCCGGCCACAACGTGTCGGCCGAGAACTCCTCGCCCTCCTATCCGCCGAACAACTTCCCCTCCTCGGCTCTGACCACCAAGATCCAGGGCAACGGCTATTTCATCCCGGCGAACAACCCGGGGCTCCAGGCCCTGCTGGCCACCAACCCCGGCCAGGTCCCGGCCTCGGCGGCGACGGCGGGTCTGTTCACCTCGGTGGCCTGGCGTCCGATCGGCGTCGACGGCAACGACCTGTTCGGCGGCGGCGGCAAGGAAGACAAGCGTCGCTTCGACGCCTACCGCGTCTCGGCCGGCCTGACGGGCGAGTTCGAGTTCGGCGGCGGCATCGGGTGGGATGCGTCCATGACCTACATGGACAACTGGAGCTCCATCGCCACCCCCGACATCCTGGTGGGCCGCCTGCAGCAGGCCCTGCGCGGTCTGGGCGGCGCCAACTGCACGGGCTCCACGCCCGGCGCCAACGGCTGCCTCTGGTTCAACCCCTTCTCCTCGGGCACCTCGGGCAATGCGGTCGACGGCCGCACCAACCCGAACTTCGTGGCCGGCACGGCCAACAGCCGTGAAGTCCTCGACTACATCTTCGAGGAATACGCCTACGACATCCGCTCGCAGCTCTACACCGCCGACCTGGTCTTCAACGGCCAGCTGCCCATCGACTTCGGCGCCGGCCAGATCGGCTGGGCCGCGGGCACCCAGTATCGCTGGACGGGCCTGGAGCGCGACACCGCCGACTTCACCAACGTCGCGGTCAGCCCCTGCCCCGACTCGTCGGTCAACCCCGGCGCGGTCTGCCCTGGCCGGGAGAATGGTCCGTTCACCTTCTTCGGCGCCCTGCCGAACTACGACCTGGACCAGTCGGTCATCTCGTTCTTCGGCGAAATGGCCGTGCCGATCACCGACAGCCTGAACGCCACGCTGGCCGTGCGCTATGAGGACTACGGCGGCAATGTCGGCTCGACCACCAACCCGAAGGTCGCCCTGCGCTATCAGGCGACCGACTGGCTGGCCTTCCGCGCCTCGGCGGGCTCCACCTTCCGCGCGCCGCCGACCACCCAGATCAGCCCTGGCTCGACCACCAGCCTGGCCTACACCACCGCGGCGGGCGGCTACCGGGCCTATGACACCTTCGGCAACCCGAACCTGGAGCCGGAAGAGGCGATCACGCTGAACCTGGGCGCCCTGTTCGACTTTGGCGACTTCCGCGCCTCGGTGGACTACTGGAGCTTTGACTTCGAAGGTCCGATCGACAACGAGTCCGGCTCCGACATCGTCAACGCCCTGTTCCCGAACGGCGCTGCCGGCGCCAACAACTGCGCCAACCCGGCCTTCGCCCCGCTGCTCTCGCGGGTCACCTTCACCGGCGCCTGCGGCGCGACCGCCATCAACCGCGTCCGCATCAACTTCGTGAACGGCCCGGACGTGAAGACCAGCGGTCTCGACTTCTCGGCCTCCTATCGGGCCCGGGACGTCGTCGGCGGCGACATGACCTTCGGCGCGGACCTGACCTATGTGATCGAGTACCAGGTCGACGCCAACACCATCGAAGGCGTGGCCGTGGCGGAAGCCACCGACTATGTCGGCACCATGGACTACCTCGGCTACGGCTCGCAGCCGCAGTGGAAGGGCACCTTCTTCGCCGAGTACAACCGCGACATCCACAATGTGCGGGCGACCCTCCGCTATGTGGACAACATGATCGACACCCGGGCCGGTTCGGCGACCTTCGCCACCAACCAGTCGGGCCAGAAGATCGACGCGTTCGTGACCACCGATCTGGCCTACCGGGTCTTCCTGCCCTGGGACACCACGGTCAGCGCCTCGGTGATCAACATGTTCGACCAGGACCCGCCGTTCGCCCGGCTGGACCTGTCCTACGACCCCTTCACGGCCAACCCCTACGGCCGTCACTTCAAGCTGAACGTGACCAAGCGCTTCTAGGCGCAGACCTCACGGAAGACGGATCGGGGGCGGCGCCGCAGGGCGC
>JAHUZY010000335.1 GCA_019264505.1 Phenylobacterium sp.
GTGGCCTGGGCGCCCTGCCCTGGTGGCTGAACCTCGCCCCGCTGCGCTCGATCTCCCCGGACAGCGACATCGCCCCGCCCTGGCCCGACATCTGGATAGCGGCGGGCCGAGCGACCCTGCCCCTCTCCCTGCGTCTGCGCCGTTGGAGCAAGGGCCGCACCTTTGTGGTCCAGCTGCAGGACCCCCGGGTGCCGGTCGGCGCCTTTGATCTGGTCATCCCGCCCAAGCATGACAGGCTGCAGGGGGACAATGTGCTGCCCATTGTGGGCGCCCCGCATCGGGTGACGCCCGAGCGGCTGGCGGCGGACTATGAGCGCTTCCGCGACCAGCTTGAGCCCCTGCCCCATCCGCGGGTGGCGGTGCTGATCGGGGGCAAGTCCAAGGCCTTTGGCCTGTCTCCCGAGCGGGCCGCAGCCATGGCCCATGAGATCGAACTGCCGATCCTCCAGGAAGGCGGCTCGGTCATGGTCACCTTCTCAAGGCGCACGCCCGAGGACGCCAAGGCCCTGCTGTCGGCCCGTCTGCGCCATATCCCGGGGATGATCTGGGATGGTCAGGGGGACAATCCCTATTTCGCCTTCCTGGCGGCGGCCGACTATGTGCTGGTGACCGAGGAGTCCACCAACATGACCACCGAGGCGGCCTCCACGGGCAAGCCGGTGTTCATCCTCAAGATGGAAGGCGAGAGCCTGAAGTTCCGTCTCTATCATGAGGAGCTGGAGCGGCTCGGCGCAGCGCGGCCCTTCGGGGGCGCCTTCCACAGCTGGTCCTACGAGCCCCTGAACGAGACCACCCGGGCGGCCGCCGAGGTGCTGCGCCGCTATGACGCCCGTGCGGGGAACCGCTAGACAGGGCCATCCCGGCGCGATACCCGCCGGGGCCATTCAATCCCGAGGTGTGACGTGAGCACGACCAACCTGGCCGCCTTCCTGTCCCGTGGCGCCGCCGATCCCCGTCTGGCCGAGCTGGTCCTCGCCGTGGCCGAGGGTTGCGTGGCGATCAACGGCCATGTCCGCCGCGGCGCGCTCGGCCAGGCCATGGGCGCCCTGGGCAGCGAAAACGTCCAGGGCGAGGTGCAACAGAAGCTCGACGTGCTCTCCAATGACGTCCTGCTGGACGGCTGCGCCAAGGCCGCAGGCCTCTGCGCCATGGCGTCCGAAGAGATGGACACCATCCATCCTGTGCGCGAGGTCGGCGCCGAGGGCGGCTATCTGCTGCTGTTCGACCCCCTGGATGGGTCGTCCAACATCGCCGTCAACGTCTCCATCGGCACCATCTTCTCGATCCTGCCGACGCCGAAGGACAGCGTCGGCCGGGCGGTGACCGAGGCCGACTTCCTGCAGCCCGGCCGCCATCAGGTCGCCGCCGGCTACGTCGTCTACGGCCCTCAGACCCAGATGGTCCTGACCCTGGGCGCCGGCGTCAGCGCCTTCACCCTCGATCCTGACAGCGGCGACTGGGTGATGACCGCCGCCGACATCCGCATCCCCGCCGAGACCAAGGAATTCGCCATCAACACGGCCAACACCCGCCATTGGGCGGCGCCGGTAAGCCGCTATGTGGAGGAATGCCTGGCCGGGGTCGAAGGCCCCCGGGGCAAGGACTTCAACATGCGCTGGGTCGCCTCCATGGTGGCCGACGTCCACCGGGTGATGAGCCGCGGCGGGGTCTTCATGTACCCCTGGGACAAGCGTGAGCCGAACCGGCCGGGCAAGCTGCGCCTGATGTATGAGGCCAATCCCATGGCGCTCCTGGTGGAACAGGCCGGCGGCGCCTCCTTCGACGGAACGGGCGAAACCCTCGACGCCAAGGTGACCAGCCTGCACCAGCGGGCCTCGGTCATGCTGGGCTCGGCCGCCGAGATCGGCCGCCTGAGGGACTATCACGCCGCCTGAAGCCGGCGCCGGGGCGACCGGGCGTCGCAGGCCATTACGGTTAACAGTTGCTTAGAGGCGCGGCCCTAGCCTTGCCCGGTCGTTCCTGCGCCGGAGCCCTGCCGTGACCGCCCAGCCCCTTGTCAGAGAGCTGAAGGGCCTGCTGCCCGCGCCGCTCGTGGACGAGGCGCTGGAGACCTTCATGGACATGCTGCGGGCGTCTGGCGCTGACGCTGGCGCCGAGGCCGATGTGGACGCCCTGGTCGACGCCCTGCGGGCCACCGACCGCGCCGCCCTCGGCCAAGTCTATGACGCCATGCGCGAGACCGACATCTTCCGCCGCATCGTCACCGCGCAGCCCCTGCGCGACGCGGCCCAGGCCATGACGGGCGCGGTCCGCCTGCACAGCCCCTTCCAGCACGCCGTCTTCCGCATGGACCTGGCCGGCGAGCCCTGGCGCGGCTTCGACTGGCACCAGGACTATCCCTACAACATGCTCTGCGACCGCTCGGTCACCGCCTGGACGCCGCTGACCCCCTCAGGCGCGATCAATGGCGGGGTGGATGTGGTCGAGACGCAGACGCCGCACCTCTATCCGGTCGATGTCCGCCTCAAACGCGACGCCGAGGGGCGGCCGCTCGGGGGCCGCGACGCCTTCATCGCCGCCGACTTCCACAGTGCTTTCGAGGCCCGGAGCCGCAAGCCCGAACTCCAGCCCGGCGACGTGCTGATGTTCCACAACACCGTGCCGCACCGGTCGGGCTACAATCCCGGACCACGGCACCGCTATTCCATCCAGGTCCGTTTCGGCGATCTGCTCGCGCCCGAGGTCATCGCGCGCGGCTGGCGCAACCGCCGGGCCGACGGGTTCGAGGCCTTCGCGGCCCTGCATCCCGACCTGATCGCTTCTGAGGAACGCCCATGAGCCCCGCCCCCAAGATCCCCGCCCCCAAGATCCAGGCTGACGAAACCCTCCGCAGTCTTCTGAAGGCGCATCTGGACGATCACGACCTGATCGCCAACCTGGCCTCCTTCGGCCGGCGGATGCACTTCATGAAGGCCTTCGCCCACTATGAGGTCTTCAAGCTGATCGAGGACATGCCCGGCGATATCGTCGAATGCGGGGTCTATAAGGGCGCCTCGCTGCTGACCTTCGCCCGCTTCCTGGAGACCTTCAGCCCCGGCGACCGCACCCGCAAGGTCCTGGGCTTCGACCACTTCAAGGGCCTGGCCGACCGCTCGGATAAGGATGGCCTGGACGCCCGGGTGGGCAACACCGCCGAGGGCTGGAACCCGGCCCAGTTCCGCGACACCCTGTTTTCCCTGGTAGACGCCTTCAACGCCGACTCCTTCGTGCCGCAGCGCCCCCGTGTGGAGCTGATCGACGGGGACGTCCGCCAGACCGCGCACGCCTATGTGGCCGAGCATCCGGGCCTGCGCATCGCGCTCCTGCACCTGGACATGGACCTTTATGAGCCGACGCTCGAGGCGCTGAAGGCCTTCTGGCCGCGCATCCTCACCGGCGGCGTGGTCCTGCTGGACGAATACGCCATCCGCGAATGGCCCGGAGAGAGCGAGGCCCTGGAGGAATTCTTCGACGGCAAGCCGCCCCGCATCGAGAAATTCGGCTGGGCCTCGGCCCCGGGCGGCTTTTTCGTCAAGGAATAGGCGGCTTCGCCGCGCAGGGCGGCGCCTTGCCGCCGCAATGAGGGCTAACCTGCGCGCACAGGAGCCCGCCCGTGATTCTCGCCCTTCTTCAGGCCCGCCTGAGTTCCACCCGCCTGCCCGGCAAGGTGCTGCTGCCGCTGGCCGGCGCGCCCATGCTGGTGCGCCAGATCGAGCGTGTCAGGCGCGCCGGGCGCATCGACCAGATCGTCGTGGCCACCAGCCTGGAGCCCAGCGACGATCCCCTGGTCGAGGCCCTGGAAGAGGCCGGCCTCGCCGTACATCGCGGCCCGCTGGCCGATGTCCTGGCCCGCTTCGTCGGCGCCCTGGAGGTCTGGCCGGCCGACCATGTGGTGCGGCTGACCGGCGACTGCCCCCTGATCGACCCTGAGGTGATCGACGCCACCATCGACCTGCATCTGGGCGAAGGCGCCGACTACACCCACAACCGCTATGACCCCTCGGGCTACCCCAAGGGCCAGGACGTGGAGGTGATCTCCGCCGTCGCCCTCCGACGTACCGCAGCGGAGGATCACAGCCCCGAAGCCCGGGAGCATGTCACCTGGGCGGTGCGCAACGCGCCGGACCGCTATCGCATCGCCCGCCTGGATCCCCCGGTGGACGAGGGTCAGGTTCGCTGGACCGTCGACACCCCTGACGACTATGAGTTCGTCCGCAGGGTCTATGAGGGGCTCTACCCGGCCAATCCGGCCTTTTCCTCCGACGATGTCCGCGCCTTTGTGCGGGCCAGGCCGGAGCTGACCACCTTTGGCGGAGCGCCACGCCTATGACCCCGCGGGTTCTCTTCATCGCCAACGCCGGCCCTCAGGTGGGCGGCGGCCATGTCATGCGCAGCCTCACCCTGGCCGCCGCCCTCGCCGAGCGCGGGGCCAAGGTGGAGTTCATGGCCGACACCCATGTGGAGGCGATCCTTGCGGCCTACGCCCCGGACCTGCCCCGGCGGGCGGTGGCCTCCATGGCGCCCGACGTGCTCACCGAACTCACCGGTCGCCAGGCCTTCGAGGCCGTGGTGTTCGACCACTATGGCCTCGGTCGCCCGGAACATGAGGCGATCGCCGATGGCCGCCCGGCCCTGGTGATCGACGACCTGGCCGACCGGCCCCTGGGCGGCGCCCTGGTGCTGGATTCAGGCCCGGCCCGCGTCGAGGCCGACTATCGCGGCCTGACCAGCGGGGCGCGCCTGCTGCTGGGGCCGAAATATGCGCCGGTGCGGCCGGCCTTCGCCGCCCTGCGCAACGCCGCCCTGGCCAGGCGTCAGGAGACGCCCCGGCGGGTGCTGGTCTCCATGGGCCTGACCGACCTGGACGGGATCACCGGCAAGGCGGTCGAGCAGCTGCGCCGTCGCTATGGCGAGACCGCCCTCGACGTGGTGGTCGGCGCGGGCGCCCCCAGCCGCAAGGGCCTGACCCGCATCGCCGCCCACGACCCGCGCCTGACCCTGCATGTGGACACCCCGGACATGGCCGAGCTGGCCACGGCCGCCGACCTGGCCGTCGGCGCGGCGGGGTCGGCCATGTGGGAGCGTTGCGTCCTGGGCCTGCCCAGCGTGGTGGTGACCATCGCCGACAACCAGATTCCTGCGGCCACCGCCATGGCCAAGGCCGGCGCCGTCCTGGTGGTGGATGGCCGCGCCGACAGCTTCGGCGTCGACTTCGACCGGGCCATGACCCGCCTGTTCATCGACGAGACCCTGCGCGCCAGCCTGGCCGAAAACAGCGCCGAGCTCTGCGACGGCGAAGGGGCTGCGCGGGTGGCCGACGCCTTCTGGCCCCTGCTCGTCCAGGCCGCGACCGTCTGACGCAGACGCCTTAACCGAGTTTTCTGACCTTGGCCTGCATCCTCCCCCTTCGCTTGCGGGTGGGGAGGCCGAGAAATGGCCAGAGTTCGTATTATCGGCGGGGGGCTGACCGGCATCCTCGCCGCCTTTGAGGCCCACCGTCTGGGCGCCCGCGAGATCGTCCTGGAGGACGCCCTCGACCGTCTGGGCGGCTGGAGCCTGCCCCGGGTTTCCCACGGGATCGAACTGCGCGACGGCGAGTTCGCCTTCGGCCCCGCCCAGGATCCCATGCGCCAGGCGCTGGAATGGCGCGGCGTGGCCTTTGACGAGGTCGACCTGCACGACGGCGCCATCAGCCCCTCCCCCACCGGCCCTCGGGCCAGCTGGGGGGAAGGGCCGGTCCTGTCCGCCGACGTGACCACCCCGGCGGCGGCGGCGCAGCCGGAAACCCTCAACGACATTCTGCGCGCCTATCCCAGATCCGCCGCCGATCCCCTCGCCCACTACTGCCAGTGGCGCCTGGGCGTGTGGCTCGATCAGGTCCATGCCAGCGCCGCCCCGGCCCTTGGCCTGAATCAGGTCCGCCTGGCCCCTGTGGGCGAGGCCGCGGCCCCCAACGTGTCCGCGCCCCGGCGCGGTGCCGTGCCCCGGGACGGCCTGAACGGCCTCTTCACCTCGGCCGGCCGCGCCCTGGCCCGCCTAGGCGTCGAGATCCGCCTGCACAGCCTGGTCTCCCCCCGGGAGGCCGCTCAGGCCTGCGCCGAGGATGAGACGGTGGTCTGGGCCGCCGATCCCATGCCCCTGTTCGACCTGGCCGCCCAGAAGGCGCCCAAGCCGCGGCTGATCGGCGAACGGGTGGCGAGCTATGTCTTCCGCGCCCGGCTGGAAGCGCCCGTGCCGCTCACCGTCCGCAACTATACCGGCGAGGGCAAGGTCAGCGCCCTGCGGGTCTATCAGAGCCGTGGCGAGACCCTGGTCAGCGTCGAATGCGTCGACGAGGTGGGCGACGAACCCCTGCGCGCCGAGGTTCTGCGCCTGCTCGCCCCCTTCGCCCGGCGCCCGATGATCCTCGACGCCTGCGTCCTGACCAATATGCGCACCCGCTTCGCCTGTCCCTCGGTTGAGGCCGTCCAGCGACTGGATCGGCTGGAGGTCGAACTCGCTCACCGCTTCCAGGGCCGCTTCCTGGTGGCCGGCTGGGAGTCGGCCGACGCCGGCGCCCGCATCGCAGGCCTCACCGAGCGGATGGCTCAAAGCCTCGCCCCCGCGGCCAGGATCTCGGCGGTCGCCTGATGACCGGTCCGCAGGTCCAGCTGCGCGACGTCACCCCCGCCGACCGGGACCGGCTGCGCGCCTGGCGCAATCAGCCCGATGTGGCCCAGTGGATGTACACCGACGCGGAGATCAGCGAGGCCGACCACGCCCGCTGGTTCGCCGCGGCCCTGTCGGATCCGACCCGCCGCTACTGGATCATCGAACTGGACGGCGAGCCCGTAGGGCTGGCCAACCTCGCTGAGATCTCGCCGGCCAACCGCCGCTGCGCCTGGGCCTACTACCTCGCCTCGCCGGCCGTGCGGGGCAAGGGCGTCGGCGCCTATGTGGAGTACTGGGTCATCGAGCACGTCTTCGGCGCGCTCGCCCTCTCCAGGCTCTGGTGCGAGGTGCTGGTGGAGAACGAGGCTGTCTGGAAGCTGCACGAATCCTTCGGCTTCCGCCGCGAGGCCCTGCTGCGCCAGCATGTCTGGAAGAATGGCCAGCCCCGCGACGTGGTGGGGCTTGGCCTGCTGGCCGACGATTGGGCCGAAGTGCGCGAAGCCAGCCGCGAACGCCTGCGCGCCAAGGGCTACGCCCTGACCTAGGCCTCGCTCAGCATGTCCCAGGCCAGCGGTTCGCCGCGCTGGAGATCGCGGATCGCCACCCGCCCGACCACGGCGTCGCGGTGCTCGGGCCGAAGGCCAAGACCCGGACGGATCGACCGGACATCGTCGGCCGTGATCCGGGCGCCGGCCTTCACGTCGGCCGCCACATAGAGCGAGCGGCGGAACTGGGCGTTGGCCCGCTCCGATCCCAGCAGGTCGTACTGCGCCGCCCCCAGGGACTCCCAGGCTGAGCGCGTATCGCGCACCAGGGCCGAAAACTCATCCGGCTCCAGGGAAAACGCCGCGTCCGGGCCGCCATCGGACCTGGCCAGGGTGAAGTGCTTCTCGATCACGCAGGCGCCCAGGGCCACCGCCGCCACCGCCGCGGCCGTGCCCGGCGTATGGTCCGACAGGCCGATGGGGCAGTCGAAGCGGGTCTCCATGTCCGGGATGGTGCGCAGATTGGCGTCGGCGAAGCTGGCCGGATAGCTGGACACGCAGTGCAGCAGCACCACCCCGGCCGCGCCGGCGTCCAGGGCCACATCACGGGCCGCCTCGATCTCGGCCAGATTGGCCATGCCGGTGGAGATGATCAGTGGTTTGCCCTGCCGCGCCGCATAGGCGATCAGCGGCAGGTCGACCGCCTCGAAGGAGGCGATCTTGTAGGCCGGCGCCCCAAGCTCGGCCAGCAGGTCCACCGCGCTCTCATCGAAGGGGCTCGAGAACAGGATCACGCCGCGGGCGCGAGCCCGTTCAAACAGGGCCGGATGCCAATCATAGGGGGTCTGGGCCTCCTGATAGAGCTCATGGAGGCTGCGGCCGTCCCAAAGCCCGCCCTCGATGCGGAACTCCGGCCGGTCGACGTCCATGGTGATGGTGTCGGCGGTGTAGGTCTGGATCTTGATGGCGTCGCAGCCGGTGGCTGCGGCCGCATCGATCATGGCCAGGGCCCGGTCGAGGTCGCCATTGTGATTGCCCGACAGCTCGCAGATCACAAACGGCGGGCAGCCTGGGCCGATCTTGCGGCCGGCGATTTCGATGTCGGTCAGGTCAGGCACGACGCAGTCCCCGTGATTGGGAAACAGTCTAGCGAGCCACCTCAGAACAGGGCGTTAAATCGACCTTTTTGGGCCTTTTCGCGCGCGAAATACCCCGAAAACGGCGCCCAATCCGACGCCGAAAGCGACGCCCAAGGCCACGCTGCCCAGGACCGCGCCCGCCCCTGCGCCCAGGGCCGTCCCGACCCCGAGCCAGGTCCCGGTGGTGCGCAGGCTCGCCCGGCTGGCGGTTCCAGGTTGCGCTGGCGCGGCGGGTTCGGGGGCGGCGGGCGGAGGGTTGGAAGGGGCTTGAGTCATGGGGATCGAACGGCTGGGCGATCATCTTGTTGCGCCCGCGCCCTCGCGCATCGCGGAATCTTCTCTAAATAGGAGCCATGTCTGAGCCTCGCACCACACGCTGCCTCATCATCGGGTCCGGCCCCGCCGGCTACACCGCCGCGGTCTATGCGGCCCGGGCCCTGTTGAACCCCGTACTGATCGCCGGCCTGCAGCCGGGCGGCCAGCTGACCATCACCACCGATGTGGAGAACTATCCGGGCTTCGCCGAGGCGATCCAGGGTCCCTGGCTGATGGAGCAGATGCAGGCCCAGGCCGAGCATGTGGGGACCGAGATCATCAACGATATCGTCCTGAAGGTGGACCTGTCGAAGCGGCCGTTCCGCCTGGAGTGCGACTCCGGTCAGGTGTGGCTGGCCGAGACCCTGATCATCGCCACCGGCGCCCAGGCCAAGTGGCTCGGCCTCGACAGCGAGCAGAAGTTCCAGGGCTTCGGCGTCTCGGCCTGCGCCACCTGCGACGGCTTCTTCTATCGCGGCAAGGATGTCGTGGTGGTCGGCGGCGGCAACACCGCGGTGGAAGAGGCCCTGTTCCTCACCAACTTCGCCTCCAAGGTCACCCTGGTCCATCGCCGGGGCGAACTGCGGGCCGAGAAGATCCTGCAGGAGCGGCTGTTCGCCCATCCCAAGGTCGAGGTGATCTGGGACAGCGCCATCGACGAGGTGCTGGGCGACACTGAACCCCTGGGCGTCACCGGTGTGCGACTGAAGAATATCAAGTCCGGCGAGACCCAGACCATCGACTGCGCCGGCGTCTTCGTCGCCATCGGCCACGCCCCGGCCTCGGAGCTGTTCAAGGGCCAGCTGTCCATGGACGCGTCGGGCTATCTGGATGTGAAGCCCGGCACAGCCTCGACCGAAATCGAAGGCGTCTATGCCGCCGGCGACGTCACCGACGACATCTATCGTCAGGCGGTGACGGCGGCGGGCATGGGCTGCATGGCCGCCCTGGAGGCGGTGCGCTTCCTGGCCGAAGAAGACCACCGCAAGGCGCACAACCCGATCAGCCACGCCGAGGCCGAGAAGATCGGCGTCTGGTAGGCGTCCCTGTGACCGGCTAACGAGGGCTCATGACCAATCTGATCGTGCGCGGGGGCCGCCCCCTGCGGGGCGAGATCACGCCCTCCGCCAACAAGAACGCCGTCCTGCCGGTGCTGTGCGCCACCCTGCTCAGCGACGCGCCCCTGGTGCTGCACCGGGTGCCGGACATCACCGATGTGCGCAAGATCCTGGAGTTCTTCCAGTCCCTGGGCAGCCAGGTGGACATGGACTACGCCACCGGGACCCTGCGCCTGCACCATGGCGAGAACCTGAGGGCGGAAGGGGCGCACCTGCCGCTCGGTATGCGCTCCTCGGTGATGCTCATTCCGGCCCTGCTGCACCGGTTCGGCCAGGCCAGCCTGGAGGACGAGGCCAAGGGCTGCACCCTGGGCGCCCGGGAGATCGATCCGCACCTGGAGGTCTTCGAGGCCTTCGGCGCCCGGGTGGAGACCCGCGAGGGCGCCATCCTGATCTCGACGCCTGAAGGCTTCCACGCCACCCGGCACTGGCTGGACTACGCCTCGGTGACCACCACCGAGAACTTCGCCATCTGTGCGGCCACGGCCAAGGGGACCTCGCAGCTGGTCAACGCCGCCTGCGAGCCGCACGTCCAGGAGTTCTGCCGTTTCCTCATCCAGATGGGCGCCAGCGTCCAGGGCGTCGGGGCCTCGACCCTGACCATCGAGGGCGTCGAGCGGCTCGGCGCCACGACCTTCACCTTCCAGGACGACTTCCACGAGGTGGCCACCTTCCTGGCCATGGGGGCCATAACGGGCGGCGACGTGGCGGTGCGCAACGGCGCCTCGGAGTCCTTCCCGCTGATCGACCGCACCTTCGCCAAGTTCGGCGTCGAGGTGACCCACAAGGACGGCTGGTCGCGGGCCCGGCTCGACGGGCCGCTGCATGTGCGCCAGCCCTATACCAGCCACATCCTGCAGAAGGTGGAGGCGGCGCCCTGGCCCTATGTGCCGGCCGATCTGCTGCCGATCTTCATCGCGCTCGGCGTCCGGGCCGAGGGCTCGGTGATGTTCTGGAACAAGGTCTATGAGGGCGCGCTCGGCTGGACGTCCGAGCTGGCCAAGTTCGGCGGCCATGCGGTGCTGTGCGATCCCCACCGGGTGATCACCTATGGGGGCAAGCCCCTGTTCCCCGCCGAGGTGGAGAGCCCCTACATCATCCGGGTGGCCATCGCGCTCTTCATGCTGGCCGCCAGCATCGAGGGCAAGTCGACCATCTACAACGCCGCCCCGATCAAGCGCGCCCACCCCAACTTCGTCGAGAACCTCAACGCCCTCGGCGCCGACGTGGAGTGGGTGCTCGGCGACTGAGGAGTCGAACGCCTAGACCACGCCCGCCAACGATGGGGACACGACGCCATGATCCGACATGCCCGCGCCGCCGACCATGCCGCCATCCGGGCGGTGAACCTGGCCGCCTTTCCGGGGGCGGCGGAGGCTGATCTGGTGGAGCGGCTGCGGGCCGATGGCGACGTCGTGTTCGAGATGGTGGCCGAGGCGGACGGCGAGGTGGTCGGGCACATCCTGTTCAGCCGGTTGTGGGCCGACAGCGTGAACCTCTATCTGGCCCTGGCCCCCATGGCGGTGGTTCCGCGCCTGCAAAGGCAAGGCCTGGGCTCGGACCTCGTGCGGGCGGGGCTGGAGTTCTGCAAGGAATACGGGACCCACGGCGTCGTGGTGCTGGGCCATGTGGACTACTATCCCCGCTTCGGCTTCTCGGCCGAGAGCGCGGCGCGGGTCGCCTCGCCCTATGCGGGATCGCCGGCCTTCATGGCCCTGGCCCTCGAGGACGGCGCCTTCGACGCCCGCCTGACCCTGGCCTATCCTGACGCCTTCAAGGGGCTTTAGGCGCCGGCGCCGCGGCGGGCTCAGGTTCGTCCAGTTCGGCCTCGACCTCAGCCAGGCGCTCATTGATCTGCCGGATCTCGTCTGGAGTCGGCTGGCGGCGGCTGGGTTGCAGCACGCCGGCCACGCGGGTCGCCGCCTCCCCGCTGCCGGGCTCGGTCACCTCGTAGGTGCGCACCTCGCCGGCCAGGGCCAGGGTCACCTTGCGGCCAGGCGCCAGGGCCTGACCGGTGTTGAACAGGCCCTGGGTGCGGGCGTCCACGCCCCCCAGGATGGCCACCGACAGGTTCTCCTCCCCGCCCACATAGCGGCTGGTGAAGGCCGGCGGCTCACCCATGGGACCGGTCCAGCGATAGAAGATGTGCGCGCCGACCTTGGTCATCTTCACCAGGGTCGGGGCCCAGTAGGGCGCCACATAGTCGGCGTGATAGTGGGTCGCCGAGCCCACCCCGGTCTCGACGAAGCCCTCCAGGGCCTCAGCCGCCACTGACTCCACCTGACGCCACAGCCCCGGCTCAGGCGCCCAGGTGAGCGAGCCGTCGCAGGTGAAGCTGAACTGGCAGCCCGTGCTGCGGGCCGAACCCTGGAAAACCACGCCGCAGACGGAGTTGGGATAGGCCGGATGGCGGACCCGGTTCAGCACCACCTGGGCTACGGCCCGCTGGCCCTCCCGCGGCTCCCGCGCGGCCTCATAATAGATGGCCTGGCTGAGACAGCGCAGGGCCTGGGCCCGATCCTGGCGCGAGGCCCGCAGGATGAAGGGCTCCATGGGATTGATCGGCAGGTCGGCGAAGGGCTTGAAGGCGTTGATCTCCCGGGCAGCCATGTCGAAGGCGGTGCCAAAGCCCAGAGTCGGCAGGGTGGCCAGATCATAGGTCTCCCAGCCCGGGACGCGGCCCCAATAGTCCTTGCGCGGCGCAGGGTCATGGCGCCTCGCCAGCGCCAGCATCGCCGGGTCCATATCAGCAGTCAGGCGCTCAAGCCCCCGATCGGACAGGCTGCGGGCCACCGTCGCCAGGCCTTCGGCGCGGCCGGCGTTGAGCGGCCGGTCATAGGTGGTCAGGCACCCGGCCAGGGCGAGGCTCGCAAACAGCAAGGCCAGGGAGCGGGCGAAGGCGGTCAAGCGGCGGTCCTGCAAGATCGGGCGGGCGCCCGCGAACTCCAGCTATAGGCGACAAGACCATGGCGAAAAAGCAGGCGCTTGCATCCCGCCGCCAAGGGTCTATATCTCTTTCGACAGCTTATGCTCTGATTGAGCATATTAGAGCGCCTCGCGCGAGTCTGCAGGCGCGCTTTTTTGGGCCAGAGAAATGCTCACTTTGAGCATAAGGAGGACGCCATGGCCGCCGACGGATTTGCCCCCCTCGCCTTCACCCCGCAGGTGGAAGCCGAAACCCAGGCCCTTTGGGAGCGGGTGAAGAAGCACGTCACGCCCATGGAGTGGCGCCTCCAGGCGCCGCTGATCTCGGAGATCAACCGCATCAAGCGGGAGAAGAACGCGGTCATCCTGGCCCACAACTATATGACGCCCGAGATCTTCCACGGGGTTGGCGACTATGTGGGCGACAGCCTGGGCCTGGCCAAGGAGGCCGCCCGGTCCGACGCGGCCATCATCATCCAGGCCGGCGTGCACTTCATGGCCGAGACCTCGAAGATCCTGTCGCCGGACAAGCGCGTCCTGATCCCCGACCTGCGCGCCGGCTGCAGCCTGGCCTCATCGATCACCGGTGATGATGTCCGGCTGATCAAGGCCCGCTATCCCGGCATTCCGGTGGTCACCTATGTGAACACCACGGCCGATGTGAAGGCCGAGACCGATGTCTGCTGCACCAGCGCCAACGCCGTCCAGGTGGTCGAGCATGTGGCCAGGGAATGGGGCGTCGACCGCGTCATCCTGATCCCCGACGAGTTCCTGGCGCGCAATGTGGCCCGCCAGACCGACATCAAGATCATCGCCTGGCAGGGCCGTTGCGAAGTGCATGAGCGCTTTGAGGCCAAGGACATCCTGGAGATGAAGGCCGCCTATCCGGGGGCCCAGGTCCTGGCCCACCCCGAATGCCCCGCCGAGGTGCTGGAGGTCTCCGATTTCGCCGGCTCGACGGCGGCGATGAACGACTATGTGCTGAGCAAGAAGCCCAAGCAGGTGATCCTGGTCACCGAATGCTCCATGGCCGACAATGTGGCGGTGGACGCGGTGGACACCGAGTTCCTGCGGCCCTGCAACCTCTGCCCGCACATGAAGCGGATCAGCCTGGAGAACATCTACGAGGCCCTGATCAAGGAGCAGTACGAGGTGTTCGTCGATCCGGTGATCGCCGACCGCGCCCGTCTGGCGGTGCA
Organism: Phenylobacterium sp.; assembly: GCA_019264505.1. GTDB lineage: Bacteria > Pseudomonadota > Alphaproteobacteria > Caulobacterales > Caulobacteraceae > Phenylobacterium. The sequence continues at coordinate 13,833 of JAHUZY010000335.1, forward strand.
GCGGATGATCGACCTGCCGCCCCCGGCGGTTCCGGCCCGCTATGACCTGGTCAAGGCCCGCCACCATGTGGATGTGGAGCTGATCTGATGGCCCATCGCACCCAGCACGACGGCGTCCTGGTCGTCGGTGCGGGTCTGGCGGGGCTGTCGGCCGCCCTGGCCGCCGCGCCGCGCAAGGTCATGGTCCTGACCGGCGCCCCCCTGAACAAGGGCTGTTCGTCAGCCTGGGCGCAGGGCGGCATGGCCGCGGCCCTGTCGGACGAGGACGACGCGGCCCTGCATGCGGCCGACACCGTGGCGGCCGGCGCTGGCCTTGTGAATCCCGAGCGCGCCGCCCTGCTGGCCCGGGAGGGCGCGGCGGCGGTGCGACATCTGGCCGAACTGGGCGCGCCCTTCGACCGGGACGCCGCCGGCGGCTTTTCACTCAGCCTCGAGGCGGCCCACAGCCGCGCCCGGGTGGCCCGGGTCAAGGGCGACCAGGCCGGTCGGGCCATCATGGCTGCAGTCACCGCCGCAGCCCTGGCGCAGCGCCATATCGAGGTGCGCTCGGGCCTGCGCCTGCGCGGCCTGCTGCAGGACGCCGAAGGCCAGGTCCGCGGCGTGATCGTCGAACAGGGCGGCCAACTGCACGAGATCACCGCCCCGGCCGTGATCCTGGCCACCGGCGGCATCGGCGGCCTCTATGCCGTCACCACCACCCCGCCACAGCTGCGGGGCGAGGGCCTGGGCCTGGCCGCCCGGGCGGGCGCCCTGATCGCTGATCCGGAATTCGTGCAGTTCCACCCCACGGCGATCGATATCGGCCGCGACCCCGCGCCCCTGGCCACCGAGGCCCTGCGGGGCGAAGGCGCCCTGCTGATCAACGCCTCGGGCGAGGCCTTCATGGCCAACTATCATCCGGCCGCCGAACTGGCGCCCCGGGATGTGGTGGCCCGAGCCATCCACGCCGAGCGCGCCGCCGGCCGCGGCGCCTATCTGGACGCCCGCGCCGCCGTGGGCGAGCATTTCCCCGAGGCCTTCCCCGCCGTGTTCGCCGCCTG
>JAHUZY010000386.1 GCA_019264505.1 Phenylobacterium sp.
CGCCCAGGTCGATCTGCGGCTGGACGCCGGTTCCGCGCAGGGCGTCAGGCGCCCGGGGGTTCTCGAAGGAGAGGTCGCGGATGAACTGGGCCAGGATGCGCACACCCGGAACAAAGGCCTCAGCGCCGTTCGGCAGGCCGCCGGGGGCGGCGGCGTCGGTGTCGGTCATGCACGTCTGTCCGTTATGGGAGGCCAGGCCGGCGCCAGGGCCGACCGTCTTTCGGCGGGAAAACCCGCCCATTCCTGGCGCGGGCTGCTAACATGCGACCCTGCGTGATGCAACGTCGGTCCTGACGCCGGCGTTTTGAGCGACTATATAGATCACAAGGGCCGCGTTTCTGGCCCGCTCGTCCACAGAAGCCCACGAGAGACCCGTTTGCCCCTACTGGAGCTGATCATCTTCGCCGCCCTGGCGGCCATTGTCCTGTACCAGCTCTATTCGGTGCTGGGACGGCGTGTCGGACGGCAACCGGAGGACAAGCCTGCGGGCGAGGCCCAGCCGAGCCCCGTGCGTCCTGTGGAGCGGGTGCTGGAAGCGTCTGAGGAGGCCGAAGGCGTCGCTCTGTCGGGCCTGGCCGCGGTCCGCGCCCGGGACCCGTCCTTCGACCTCAGCCACTTCCTGCATGGCGCCAAGTCGGCCTATCAGATGATCGTCAACGCCTTCGCCAGCGGTGACCGCGACACCCTGCGCAACCTTCTGTCGGACGAGGTCTATTCGGCCTTTGAATCGGCCATCTCCGCCCGGGAGGCCGAGGGCCGCACCGAGACGGTGGAATTCCTGCATCCGCCCCGGGCCGATATGGAGAAGGCCGAGATGGCGGGCGACGCCGCCCGCGTCACGGTCCGTTTCCTGGCCGAGCTGCGCAGCCGCACCAAGGACGAACGCGGCGAGGCGGTGGACGACCGCCGCACGGCCGAACTCTGGACCTTCGAGCGCAACCTCAAGAGCAAAGACCCCAACTGGGCCCTGGTTCACGTCGACGCCGCGGAGGCCTAGGTCTGTGCGTTTGCGTCTGGTCGGCGTCCTCGGCGGCGCCCTCCTCCTGAGCGCCTGCGCCACCGCGCGGGCGCCTGATGAGGCTTCGACTCCCCCCACTCCGCCTGCGCCCTCGCCGGGGGCGCCCCCCCGCGATGGCCCCCCGCCCCCGCCGATCGCCTTCAGCAGCCTGACTGGCTGGAACATCGCCGATCACGCCGAGGCCTTCGCCGCCTATCAGGCGACCTGCGGGGTGGCCAAGGCGCCGGCCGAGGTGGAGGTCTGCCGCCGGGCCAGGGCGCAGCCGCGCCTGGAGACCGACCAGGCCAGAGCCTTCTTCGAGGCCAATTTCCGTCTCGAGCCGGTCCCCGGCGAAGGGATCCTGACCGCCTATTACGCTCCGGAATACACCGCCCGGACCACGCCGGACGCCGAATACAGTGCGCCCGTGCGGCCCAAGCCCGCCAACCACGCCGCCCTGTCGGGTCGGGCAGACCGGGCGGCCATCGAGGCTACGCCGCCGGATGTGGTGCTGGCCTGGATGCGGCCCGAGGAGCTGTTCTTCCTGCAGATCCAGGGCTCTGGCGTCCTGACCTTCCCTGACGGGCTGCGGGTCAAGGTGCTGTTCGCCGCCCACAATGACCTGCCGTTTTCCGGGATCGCCAATCCCATGCGCGACCGCGGCCTGCTGGAGGCGAACAACACGTCTGGCGAGGCGATCCGCGCCTGGCTGGCGGCCCGGCGGGGGCCTGAGGCCGACGCCATCATGCGGCTGAATCGCCGCTATGTGTGGTTCCGGCTGGAGGCCGATGATGGCCTGCATCCCGTGGGCGCGGCCGGGGTTCCCCTGCCCCCCGACCATGCCATCGCTGTGGACCTCAGCCAGCACCGGGTTGGCGAACTGTTCTGGATCGACGCCACCGCCCCAATTCTCAGCGGCGCCTTTCCCACCTATCGCCGCCTGGCGGTCGCCCTGGACACGGGCGGCGCCATCAAGGGCCAGGTCCGGGCCGACCTCTATCTGGGCTCCGGGCCAGAGGCGGGCGTGGAGGCCGGACGGGTGCGTCACACCCTGAGAATGGTGCGACTGGCGCCCCGGGTGGGACCCGATCCCACCCCATGAAACGTCCGCTTCGACCTGAGGAGCACAGGCTCTGGTCGGTCGTGGCGGCCACGCTTCACCCCCTGCCCGGACGCCACACGCCAACGGCGCCGGCTGAGCCAGCCGACCCGCCGCCGCAGGCCGCAACGCCGGCCGGCAAGGCCCCGCCGGGCAAGCAGCCCCCTAAGCGCACGGCCGCGGGACCTCAACCTGCGCCGAAAATCCCGCCTGCGGCCCCGTGGCCAGGCCCTGAGCTCATCGAGCCCAACCGCCATCACCGGATCGTGCGAGAGCGTGACCCCATCGCCGCGCGGCTCGACCTGCACGGCCTGACCTATGACGCGGCCCGGGCCCGGCTGGACGGTTTCCTGCTGCAGGCCTGGCACGAAGGGCACCGGGCCGTGCTGGTGATCACGGGCAAGGGCTCTCGGGGAAGCGGCGACGGAACCCTGCGCCGGGCCGCTCCCGAATGGCTGGCCGCCCCCCATCTGCGCGCCATCGTGGCCGGCGTTTCAGAAGCCCATCGTCGGCATGGGGGCGGCGGCGCCCTCTATGTGGCGCTGAAACGCAAAGCCCGGGGATGAGCCTGTGCGCAGATTTCGCGTTAGACTGACCCGAACACAGCGAGGTCGCCGATGAAGCCCGTCACCATCGACATTCCCCACACCCTGGGCGCCGCCGAGGCGCGGCGACGGCTGGAAGACGGGTTCGAGAAGATTCTCAGCCAGCTCGGCGAGGGCGCCAAGGTCACCCGGCAATGGACCGGGGATCGCATGGCCTTTTCCGCCACGGTGCTGGGCCAGACCATCAGCGGACACCTGGACGTCCTGGCCGACGCCGTGCGGATGGAGATCAAGCTGCCCAATGTGCTGGCCATGCTGGCGGGCAAGATCAAGGGCCGGGTTCAGACCCAGGGCCAGCTGCTGCTGGAGAACAAGCCGCCGCCGCCCAAGCCTTAGCTTTTGCGGGCGGCCTTCTCGGCATGGCCGGATACCCCCTCGCGGGCTTCGAGCCGGGCGGCGACCTCGTCCAGTGAAACGCCCGCGGCGGCCATGACCACCAGCCAGTGATAGAGCAGATCGGCGCTTTCGGCGGCCAGGGCGTCCTTATCGGCCTGCACGGCGGCGATCACCGTCTCAATCGCTTCTTCGCCCAGCTTCTTGGCCGCCAGGGACGGGTCGCCCAGCAGGCGGGCGGTGTAGGAGGCGGCGCCATCGCCGCCCTTGCGGCTCTCGATCACCGCTGACAGACGCCCCAGGACCTCGGCCAGCCGGCTCATGAAAAGGCCTCGGCGGCGTCGCGGCGCATCTCCGCGCCCGTCAGGCGGGCAGGCAGGCCGGCGGCGATCAAGGCCTGTTTGACCTCGCCGATGGACACCTCGCCGAAATGGAAGATGGAGGCGGCCAGCACCGCGTCTGCCCCCCCTTGGGTCGCGGCCTCCACCATGTGGGTGGCCGATCCGGCGCCGCCCGAGGCGATCACCGGCACGCTGACGGCGCCGGTCACGGCGCGCAGCAACGCGATATCATAGCCGGTCTTGGCCCCGTCCCGGTCCATGGAGGTCAGCAGGATCTCGCCGGCCCCCTTCTCCACCGCCAGGGCGGCGTATTCGACCACGTCCAGGCCGGTGTCCTTGCGCCCCCCATAGATGAAGACGCGCCAGTCCCCGTCCTCGGTCCGCTTGGCGTCGACGGCGCAGACCACGGCCTGGGAGCCGAAGGCGTCGGCGCAGGCGCTGATCAGGTCGGGGTTTTCCACCGCCGCAGTGTTCACCGAAATCTTGTCGGCGCCGGCCAGCAACAGGCGGCGCGCATCGTCCACCGCGCGGATGCCGCCGCCGACGCTGAGCGGCATGAAGCAGACATCGGCGGTCCGCGCGATCACGTCGAGGATGGCCCCACGGCCCTCGTGGCTGGCGGTGATGTCCAGGAACATCAGCTCGTCGGCGCCGGCCGCGTCATAGGCGCTGGCCTGCTCCACCGGATCGCCGGCGTCGCGCAGGGACAGGAACTGCACGCCCTTGACCACGCGGCCGTCCTTGACGTCCAGGCAGGGGATGACGCGCAGGTTCAGCATCAGGCCGCAGCCTTGATGGCTTCGGGCGCCTTGATGGCGCCGGTATAGAGGGCCCGGCCCAGGACGGCGCCGGCGATCGGCCGGCCCTTGCGGGCGCGCAGGCGGTGGATGTCGTCGACGCTGGCCAGGCCGCCGGCGGCGATCACCGGGATGTCCACGGCGTCGGCCATGGCCCCGAACACGTCCACATTGAAGCCGGTCAGGGCGCCGTCGCGGTCGATGTCGGTGATAATCAGGGCGCTGACGCCGGCGTCCTCAAACCGCTTGGCCACGGTGACGGCGTCGAGATCGGAATCCTCGGTCCAGCCCTGGACGGCCACCTTGCCGCCGCGGACATCGACGCTGACGGCGATCTGTTCGGGCCACAGGCGGGCGGCTTCCACCACCACCTGGGGCTCGCGCACGGCCAGCGTGCCGAGGATGACCCGGCTGACTCCGGCCTCGATCCAGCCCTCGATATCGGCCAGGCTGCGGATGCCGCCGCCCAGCTGTACGGGGACCGAGACGGCCGAGAGAATGGCCTCCACGGCCGAGGCGTTGACCGCCTTGCCTTCCACCGCGCCGTTCAGGTCCACCACATGGATCCAGGGGAAGCCGGCATTGGCCCACTGCTTGGCCTGGTCGGCGGGCGAGGTGTTGAACACCGTGGCGGTGTCGAGGACGCCGTGCAGCACGCGCACGCACTGGCCGTCCTTCAGGTCGATGGCCGGATAGAGGATCAAGGTCGCCACTCCAGAAAGCGCGCGAGGAGAGAAAGCCCGGCAGACTGCGACTTCTCCGGGTGGAATTGAACCCCCGCCACATTGCCCCGCGCCACGGCGGCGGCGAACCGGCCCCCGTGATCGGTGAAGGCGGCCACATCGGCGGGATCGGCCGCGTGGAAGGCGAAGGAGTGGGTGAAATACATGGCCCCGTCGGCGACGAGACCGAGGGCGTGACCGGCTGGGCTGATGTCGTCCAGGCTGTTCCAGCCCATGTGCGGCACCTTGCAGGCGGGGCTGGCCGGGGTCAGGCGGCGGACCTCGCCCGGGATCCAGTCGAGACCCAGGGTCTCGCCGAACTCCAGGCCGCGGCTGGCCAGAAGCTGCATGCCGACACAGACGCCCAGGAAGGGGACGCCCCGGGTCTGCACCGCTTCGGTGATGGCCTCGACCAGGCCAGGCCTGGCCATCAGCGCCCCGCGGCAGGCGGCGAAGGCGCCGACGCCGGGCAGGACGATGCGATCGGCGGCGGCCACCGTTTCCGGGTCGGCGGTCACGCGAATCTCCGCAGCCCCAGGCGCGGAGCCGGCGGCTTTCTCAAGGGCGTTCTGCGCCGAACGGAGATTGCCCGACCCGTAGTCGATCAGGGCGACGGTCTGCATAGCGGTTCCTTAGACCCTTGGGCGCGCCTAGAGCACGCCCTTTGTGGAGGGGGCCTGGCCGCCCGTCTTGGGGTCGATCTCAATGGCCGTGCGCAGGGCCCGGGCCAAGGCCTTGAACCCGCTCTCGGCGATATGGTGGCTGTTGTCCCCGTACAGGGTCTCCAGATGCACGCAGGCGCCGCAATTCATGGCGAAGGCGTGGTGGAACTCCTTGAACAGCTCGGTGTCCATCTCGCCGATCTTCGGCGTCCGGAAGGCGGTCTTCCAGATCAGATAGGGCCGGTTGGACAGGTCGATGGCGCACCGCGTCAGGGTCTCGTCCATGGGAATATAGGCATGGCCGAACCGGCGGATGCCCTTGAACCCATCCAGCGCCTTGTGGATGGCCTGGCCGAGCACGATGCCGGTGTCCTCCACCGTGTGGTGGGCGTCGATGTGCAGGTCGCCCTTGGTGCGGACCTTCAGGTCGATGCCGCCATGGCGGGCGAAGGCGTCGAGCATGTGGTCGAAGAAGCCGACGCCGGTCTCGACGTCGGACACGCCGGTCCCGTCCAGATCCACGCTGATGGTGATCTGGGTTTCCTTCGTGTTGCGAACCACCTCGGCCGTGCGCGCCATGGTCTTCAAAGTCCTCTCGAAGCGGCCAGGGCCTTCAGCGAGACCTGCGGCCGCGGCCCGTAGTGGGAAATCACCTCCGCCGCCGCCAGCGAGCCAAGCTGGCCGCAGACCGGAAGCGAGCGATCGTTCGCCAGTCCATATAGGAAGCCCGCGGCGTACTGGTCGCCGGCGCCGGTGGTGTCGATCACCTGATCCACGGCTGCGGCCCAGATTTCGTGACGGGCCTCGCCGGCGGCGATCACCGAGCCCTTGTCGCTGCGGGTCACCGCGGCGATGGCCGTGCGGCTGGCCAGGGCGTTCACCGCGGCGTCGAAATCCGTGGTCTCGAACAGGGCGCAGACCTCGGCCTCATTGGCGAAGACGATGTCCACCTGGGTCTCGATGAACTCCATCAGGGCGCCGCGATGGCGCTCCACCACGAAGGCGTCCGACAGGGTGATGGCGATCTGGCGACCATTGGCCCGGGCCAGGCCTGCGGCCTTGGCGAATGCGCGGCGGGCCTCGAAGGGGTCGAACAGATAGCCTTCCAGATAGACGATCCTGGCCGCCTCGATGATGGCCGGGTCGACATCGTCGGCGGTCAGCTCGGTGGAGGCGCCCAGATAGGTGCACATGGTGCGCTGGCCGTCGGGCGTCACATTGATCAGGCAGCGGGCCGTGGCCGGACCGGCGCCCAGCGGCGCGACATCGAACCGCACGCCCTGGGCGCGCAGGTCGTGGGCGAAGACGTCACCCAGCTGGTCCTTGGCCACCTTGCCCAGATAGGCCGCCCGGCCGCCGAAGCTGGCGACCCCGGCCACAGTATTGCCGGCCGAGCCGCCGGAGGTCTCCACGCCCGGCGCCATGCGGCTGTAGAGGTCCACGCCGCGAGCCTCGTCGATCAGCATCATCGCGCCCTTGGACAGACCCTCAGACGTCAGGAAGGCCTCGTCCGCCGGGGCGATCACATCGACGATGGCGTTGCCGATGGCGGCGACGTCGTAAAGCTCGGTCATGGCGGGCGGGTTTCTCTTCCGAGGCGCGAAGGTGATCGGGAACGGGCGCCGATTACAGGGAAAGCACAGTCGGGGCAATGTGAAGCAGGCCCACAGCCTGGCCAAAGACAACGGCGCCCGCCCGGCGCGGCGGGCCTTGCGCCGTCCGCCTCGATCGGGCGCTATCGCGCCTCATGCAGCTCTACCACTTCAGCGACGATCCCGGCATCGCGGTTTTCGAACCGCGCCCCGTCCGCGTCCCCTCGGCGCGGCCGCCGGGGCGCGACTGGCTGAATGGACCGCTGGTCTGGGCCATCGAGGACGCCTGGCAGGCCCTGTACCTGTTTCCCCGGGACTGTCCGCGCATCCTGCTGTTTCCCCGGGCCGACACCACCGCGGCCGACCGGGCCACCTGGTTTGGCGCAAGCCCGGCCCGGGCCCTCGCCTTTGTGGAGTGGGACTGGCTGGAAGCCCTGCGGACGGCGACCCTCTATCGCTATGCCCTGCCCAGCGCCCCGTTCGAGAATCTGAACGATGCGGGCATGTGGGTGGCCCGCGAAGCCGTGACGCCGCGGGCCTGCCAGACCCTCACCGATCTGCCCGCCGCCCTGCGCGAGGCCGGCGTCGAGCTGCGCCTCACCGAAACCCTGACCCATCTGCGCCCGGTCTGGGACACCACCCTGCACGCCAGCGGCGTCCGCCTGCGCCACGCCAAGGACTGGACATGAAGACCTCCCTCCTCGCCGGCCTGCTGGCCGCGCTGCTGCCGCTGGCCGCCGCCGCCCAGGCCCCCGACTGGCGCAGGCCTGATCCCGCCGAGACCCTGGTGATCGACACCACCAAGGGGCGGATCGTGGTGGAGCTGGCCCCGCAGGTCGCGCCGCAGGCCGTGGCCCGGGTCAAGCTGCTGGCCAAGGAGGGCGTCTATGACGGCCTGCAGTTCCACCGGGTGATCGCGGGCTTCGTCGCCCAGACCGGCAACCCCAACAATCAGGATGGGGGAACCTCGGCCCATCCGGACTTGGGCCCGGAATTCACCTTCCGCCTGACGCCGGAGCTGGCCCCGCAGGTCACCTTCGTCACCGAGGCCAGCGACGGCCGAACCGGTTTCCTGGGTTCCCTGCCAATCAGCGCGGTCTCAGGCGCAGAAGAGGCCCGGGCGCGGAACGGCCGGATCCTGGCCTGGGGCGCCTATTGCCAAGGGGTGTTCGGCATGGGCCGCCAGGCCGACCCCGGGACGGCCAACAGCGAGATCTTCGTCATGCTGGACTCAGCGCGCCGGCTGGACCGGGACTACACCCCGTTCGGCCGGGTGATCGCGGGCTTCGATGTGGCGAAGGCCCTGGCGGTGGGCGAGCCCCCGGAGGCGCCGGACCAGATGATCCGCGTGGCCCTCGCCGCCGACCTGCCGGCCGCCGAGCGCCCCAGCCTGGAGGTGGCCGACGCAAGGGGCGAGCTCTTCCAGGCCCGCGTCGCCGCCCTGCGCGCCGAAAAGGGCGCTGACTTCTCCCTCTGCGACGTGGAGATCCCGGTGCGCTGACCATCTTGGCGCGCCGCACCCGCCCCCACCCGCGTCACCCTCGGGCTTGTCCCGAGGGTCCCTCGTCGGGGCGGGCGCAAGCGTCGAGAGGGACCCGGGGCACAAGGCCCAGGGTGACGGTTAGTATGTGACGACTCACGGGAGGGCGAACCCATGGTCGGGCGCGACGCCTATATCGCGGTCTATATGATGAGCGACCGGCCCGCGGGACGATCTACATCGGGGTCACGAGCCAGCTTCCCCGTCGCATCTGGGAGCACCGGGAAGGTGTCGAGCCAGGGTTCACCCGGCGCTATGGGCTTAAACGCCTCGTCTGGTACGAGCCCCACGATGACATGGGGGTTGCGATCGGGCGGGAAAAATCGCTCAAGCGCTGGCCCCGCCAGTGGAAGATCAACCTGATCGAAGCGACGAACCCGCATTGGGCCGACCTCTATCCGAGCCTGGTCTGACGAAGGCCCGTCACCCCACACGCGTCACCCTCGGGCCTGTCCCGAGGGTCCCTGTCGAGGACGGGCGCAAGCGGCGCGAGGGACCCTGGGCACGAGGCCC
>JAHUZY010000399.1 GCA_019264505.1 Phenylobacterium sp.
TCTGGGCATCGATGCCGACAAGCCTGTGGTCTATTTCGGCAGCTTCCAGGACCTTCTAGGGCGTGAGGTCGGAACCGGCGCAATCAAGGCCCGAAACGAATGGCTCCATGCGGTGAAATGGGACCTTGTGGTGTTTGACGAATATCACTTTGGCGCCTGGCGCGACACGGCCAAGGAGTTGTTCGAGGGCGAGACCGACACCCGGGCCGCCCGTCTGGAATACGACGCCAGCCTCGAACAGGTGAACGAGGACTTGGGGGTGCTATCAGAGGCTGAGGCCGAATTCCTGCCGATCACAACGAGAGCCTATCTCTATCTGTCAGGGACGCCGTTCAAGGCGCTGGCGACCGGGGAATTCATCGAAGAACAGATCTTCAATTGGACCTACACCGACGAGCAGCGAGCCAAGGCGGCGTTCGGGGTTGAAAGCCCTGGTGAGCGCAACCCCTACGTCGCGCTGCCTGAGATGCGGCTCCTGACCTACCAGATGCCGTCCGAGCTGTTGGCCATCGCCAGCGGCGGCGAGTTTGACGAGTTTGATCTCAACGCCTTCTTCGCGGCCACGGGATCAGGCCCGGGCACCACATTCACCCATAAGGACGATGTGCAGAAGTGGCTGCGGATCATTCGCGGGGACTACGCGCCGGGGGAGGCGCTGAAGGCCGGCACCCGACCGCCATGGCCATATTCCGATGCGCGGCTCTTGCCCTGGCTGAACCATTCCTTCTGGTTCCTGCCAAATGTCGCGGCCTGCGAAGCCATGGCCAACCTGCTGGCCGAGCCCCAGAACGTCTTTTGGCATGACTATCAGGTCGTGGTGGCGGCAGGCGCGCGCGCTGGGATTGGGCTGGACGCAGTCCCGCCTGTGCGCCTCGCCATCGGCGAAGGTTTCAAGACCCAGACCATCACCCTGTCATGCGGCAAGCTGACTACGGGCGTGACCATTCCGCAATGGTCATCCATCCTGATGCTGCGGAACCTGAAGTCGCCTGAGACCTATTTTCAAGCGGCCTTTCGTGTGCAGTCACCTTGGTCGATCAAGAACCCAGAGGGCGATGACCCGAACTACGAGCAGATTGTAAAGCCGGTGTGTTTCGTCTTCGACTTCGCTCCGACGCGGGCCCTTCGCCAGCTATCGGACTATGCGATCGGCCTCTCTCCGGGGCAGGCAAACCCCGAGAAAGCGGTCGCAGACTTGGTCTCCTTCCTGCCGGTGCTGGCCTATGACGGGGCGCGTATGACGCCAATCGACGCCGGGCAGATTCTCGACATCGCTATGGCGGGCACGTCCGGGACGCTGCTGGCTCGCAAGTGGGAATCGGCTCTGCTGGTCAACGTCGATAATGAGACCCTTCGTCGAGTCCTGGACAGCGAGGAGGCCATGGCCGCTGTCGAGCGTATCGAAGGCTGGCGCAACCTCGGCGACAACGTCATCGAGACGATCATCAACAAGAGTGAGGCGGTCAAAGACCTGAAGAAGAAGGCTCGTGATGGCGAGCTGTCAGAGAAGGAAAAGCGGGAGCTGACCGCCGAGGAGAAGGAATACAAGACCAAGCGAAAGCTGGTTCAGGAGAAGCTGATCAAGTTCGCCACCCGCATCCCGGCCTTCATGTATCTGACCGACTTCCGGGAGAATACGCTCCAGGACGTTATCACGAGGATCGAGCCAGAGCTTTTCCAGGCCGTCACTGGCCTGACCGTGGCAGACTTTCAGTTGCTGGTCTCGCTGCGGGTTTTCAACACTGAACGGATGAACGAGGCGGTATTCGCCTTCCGCCGCTACGAGAATGCGTCTCTGTCCTATACGGGCATCGACAGCCACCCCGACCTGAGACAGGTTGGAGGTTACGATACTGTGGTGGCGCGCGAGCAGGTTACCTAGCTCGCAATGGTGGTCGTCACGGCGTGAGCCTCACTCGAACCTCGGCTATCTCACGCCACGCCAGCGCTCGCTAGCCAAGCAATCCAAGACTAAAATGGCGCGGCTTTGACGAGGACTCGGGGTCTTTTTGGGGGCATGTCTGCGGTCTGTGCAAGAAAAAGCGCATATAAAGCAGATATTTATCAGATCTTTGTGGTGCCGACCGGGGCACCACTATCGCTGCGCGGTCAGGTGGCCCCGAAGATCAGCGGCACGGCGGCCAGGGCGATCAGCGAGATCGCGACCACACCGATCAGGTTCAGCCAAAGGCCCGCCCGGCTCATCTGGGTGATGGAGATCAGGCCGCCGCCATAGACGATGGCGTTGGGGGGCGTGGCCACCGGCAGCATGAAGGCGCAGGACGCCGCCAGAGCCAGGGGGATGGCGAACAGCAGCGGGTCGGCGCCGATAGCCAAAGCCAGGGCCCCGCCGATGGGCAGGAAGGTGGCGGCCGAGGCGGTGTTGCTGGTCAGTTCGGTCAGGAAGATCATCGCCAGGGTGACCATCACCACCAGGGCGGCCACCGGCCAGCCGCCGAGGATGCTCAGCAGTTCGCCCAGCCAGGCCGCCAGACCGCTGGTGGAGATGGCGGCGGCCAGGCTCAATCCGCCGCCGAACAGGGTCAACACACCCC
>JAHUZY010000428.1 GCA_019264505.1 Phenylobacterium sp.
ACCGAGACGCCGCCCGCAATCACCTCGGGCGTGCGCACCACGTCCGACAGCCCCTCGGCGTAGCGGTCGGCCACCCGGTTCCGCGCCTCGATCTCGTCGGCGAAGATGGCGAGCTTCTGCAAGAGGACCGCGGCCTGGATCGTGTCCATGCGCGCGTTCATGCCGATGCGCATGTTCAGGTATTTGGGATCGTGGTCGAAGGTCCGGCCCTCGAGGTCGGACTTCACCGCCTGGCCGTGGACCCGCAGGGAGACCAGCAGGTCGTGCAGGCGCGCGTCCTTGCTGAGCACCGCCCCGCCGTCGCCGTAACAGCCGAGCGGCTTGGCCGGAAAGAAGCTGGTGGTGGCCACATCGGCCCAGTGCAGGGGATGATGGCCGTCCAGGGTGCAGCCGAAGCCCTGCGCGGAATCGGCGATGAGCTTCAGGCCGTGTTTCTGGCAGACCGCGCTGATGGCGGGATAGTCGGCGGGCTGGCCAAACAGATCGACCGCGATCACCGCACGGGGGGTGAGCTTGCCTTCGGCCTTCACCGCTTCAATGGCCGCGTCCAGGTGGGCGGCGTCCATATTGTAGGTGTCGGGCAGGATATCGACAAAGACCGGCGAGGCGCCCACCAGGGGCACGACCTCGGCGGTGGCCGCGAATGTGAAGGACGGACAGAAGACGGCGTCGCCGGGTCCGATCCCCCAGGCCATCAGCGGCAGCATCAGGGCCTCGGTTCCCGATCCGCAGGACAGCACATGCGGCGCCTGGCCAAATTCGCCGAGCGCCGCCTCGAAGGCGGCTACCTGCGGTCCCATCACATAGGCGCCCGAGCGCACCACCTCGAGGATGGCGGCCTCCAGGGGCTCGCCGAGGCGCTGGCGCTGGGCCTGCAGGTCAATGAACGGAATCGGCATGGCGGACACTCGCGGGTCTTTAAGGTCGCGGTACATGCCACGGGCCCGGAGGTCACGCCAAACACGGATGTTTTCGCAAGATTTCGCCGCGCCGGAACGGATCCCGGCGCGGCGCTGCGATCAGATCTGCCGGGCGCGGCCTTCCCAATAGGGGGCGCGGACCTTGTTGCGCTGGATCTTGCCGGCCTCACTGCGGGGCAGCTCGGTGACGAAGTCCAGACTGCGGGGAACCTTGAAGCCCGGCAGGGCCTTGCGGGCGAAGTCGAGGATTTCATGGGCCAGCTGGTCGCTGGGCTCGTAGCCCTCGTTGAGCATGATGACCGCCTTCACCTGCTCGCCCCACTCGGCGTGCGGGATGCCGACGGTGGAGGAGTCGGCTACGGCCGGGTGCTTGATCAGCTCGTTGTCGATCTCCTGCGGGTAGATGTTCACCCCGCCGGAGATGATGGTCTCGGCGCTACGGCCGGTGAGGAACAGATAGTCGTCCTCATCGAAATAGCCGACATCGCCCATGGTGAAGAAGTCGCCGACCCGGGAGGCCTGGGTCTTGGCTTCGTCCTTGTAGTACTGGAAGCCGCCGCCGGGAGGCAGCTGGTGGTAGATGGTGCCGGGCACGCCGTTGGGGCAGTCGTTGCCTTGCTCGTCGATGATGCGGACCTGCAGCATGGCCGGACGCTTGCCGACGCTGCCGGGCTTCTTCAGCCATTCGTCGGAATTGATGGTGAAGCCCGCGCCGCCTTCGGAGCCGGCATAATACTCGCTGAGCACCGGGCCGAACCACTCGATCATCGCCTGCTTGACCTCGGGCGGGCAGGGCGCCGCCCCGTGGACGATGTAGCGGACATGGTCGACCGGGTATTTGGCCTTCACCTCGGCCGGCAGGTCCAGCAGGCGCTGGAACATGATCGGCACCATGTGCAGGTGGGTGACCTTCTGCTCGCTGATGGTGCGCAGAACCTGTTCGGAGTCCCACTTGTCCATGAAGATCAGGGTCGAGCCGGTGCCCATGGCGGCCCGCACGTCGAAGGCCAGCGGGGCGGCGTGATAGGCGGGGCCCGCGCAGAGCTGGATCGAGGTGTCGTCATAACCGCGGCCGGCCAGCACGCTCACCGGCGTGACGACCGGGGTGGGGCGATAGACGCCCTTCGGGCGCCCAGTGGTGCCCGAGGTGTACATCATCTGGTTGCCCAGAACCGGGTCACTGATGTCTGAGCCGTCCAGGGGAACCAGGGCGGTGTCATAGTCGACGAAGCCGTCGATATCCCCGCCCACAGACAGCTTCAGCGTCAGGTGCGGGCAGTGGGTCGCGGCCTCGCCGATCACGGCGACACGGACGTCGCCGACCAGGACCTTGGCCTCGCAGTCATTGATGATGTAGGCGATCTCGTCGGCGTTCAGGTGCCAGTTGACCGGGGTGATGCGCACGCCGGCGCGCATGGTGGCGGCCAGGACCTCGATGAACTCGACCCGATTCGAACAGACCAGCGCCAGGCTGTCGCCGGGCTGAACCCCATGCTGACGGAAGAGGCGGGCCAGACGGTTGGCGTTGGCGTTGACCTCGGCGAAGGTCCGCGACTTGCCATAGGCGTCGATCACCGCGGGCTTGTCGGGCTGGACATCGGCCCAGACGGCCATGGTCATGCCGGTGACAGCCGCCTGGTCGAGCCGTTCATCCAGGCCCACGCGCTCTTTCAAATCTTCCATCAAATTCCTCCCGGCGCCTGCTGACCGGCATGCCGGGCGCAGGGCGCGTCTGATTATCGTTGGGGGACGGCGTGGGTCCGGAGGGATCAGACGCAATATGCCTGACCGCCGCCCGGGCCGCCCTTGGGCCGCACAATGACAGCGGAATTCCGCAACGACAACGGCCGCCCGATCCAAACAGAGGCCGGATCAGGCGGCCGGGGGGAGGCGCGCTGCGCCTTAGAAGGTGCGTTCGGCCCAGCGGGTGACGAAGTAGCCGGCGGTGGCCGAGGCGCCGGTCAGGACGGTGCCCCAGGCGATGTCGGCCAGCGTGATATGCGTGGCCCAGACTTTCAGGGTCGCCTGGTTGGTGAGGTCGTAGGTGGCGTAGCAGAGGAAGCCCAGTATGGCTCCGGTGGTGAGCGCCTGGGTCCATCCGCCGTCCCGCACCGCCGGACTGACCGCCAGAATCATGATCCCGGCGATGTAGATCAGATAGAAGGCGATGGCCGGACCCAGGGCGAACTGGTCGGCCAGCACCTCGTCCAGGGTTGGGCGATAGAGCTTGGGCCCCACCGTGGTTAGCCAGACCGCGTCGATGATGGCGAAGGCCAGGCCTGTGCCGAGGTAGCCGATGATATATTTCAGCATGGGATCCTATTCCTTCAGGGGACCGGCTTGAGACGGTAGTGGCTGACGCCCCATTCCTCGCCGCCACGGTGGCCGAACAGACCCGCCGTCGCCAGGAAGAACAGCCGCCAGCGCCGCCGCCACAGGGGCGCGGCGTCGCCGTACACCTCCCGCAGAACGCTGCGGATGGCCGCGTCGTTGCGGTCGAAATTAGCCAGCCAGTCCAGGGCCGTGCGCTCATAGTGGCGCCCTGACCATCGCCAGTCGGCCTCCACCTCGAACAGGTCCGGGAACTGGGCCATCAGGCCGTGGCTCGGCATGACGCCGCCGGAGAAGAAGTGCTGGCCGATCCAGTCAGACTCGTCCTCCACATCGAACCGGTAGGGGGTGGTGCGGTGGGTGAAGACATGGATGAAAGCCCGGCCGTCAGGCTTCAGCCAGCCGCGCACCTGGCCAAGCAGGGCCCGCCAGTTGGCCATGTGCTCGAACATCTCCACCGAGACCACCCGGTCGAATCGCCCCGGCGCTTCGAAGGTGTTCATGTCGGCGGTCAGCACCGTGACATTGGTCAGGCCCGCGGCCCTGGCCTGCTCGCGGATATTGGCCCCCTGGCTCGCGGAGTTGGAGACCGCGGTGATCTTGGCGCCCGGCAGGGCGCGGGCCATCCACAGGGTCAGAGATCCCCAGCCACAGCCCAGCTCCAGGATCTCCTGCCCATCGGCCAGACCGGCGTGCTCGGCGGTTTCGGAAAGCGCGTTCTCCTCGGCGGCGGCCAGGTCCTCGACGCCGGGATCATAGAGGCTGCTGGAATATTTCAGCTGCGGGCCCAGCACCTTCTGGAAGAAGGCCGCCGGCAGTTCGTAGTGCTGCTCATTGGCCGCGGTGGTGTGTTCGGCGATGGGGCGTGCGGCCATCTCCCGGGCGAAGGCGGCCTCGGCTTCGGGGCCGGCCTTGCCCAGTTGCCGCCGGGCGTTGGCGACAAGCAGCTCAATGGCGGCCCGACGCATGAGGTCGGGCGCCGGCGCCCCTTCAAAGGCCTGGATGGCCGAACCGATAAAGCTCATGGAGGCGGCGTTCCTTCTGTGCGGCTCGACGGATGTTCTGATGTCCGACAGTCTGGTTACGCGCATCTGGGGGGTTCGGATGCGTCGGCCTGGCTGCATCCGGCCGCGCACTCGCCCCGTACAGCTTGAGGTCGGCGCCGGTGGGGCGGCGGTCTGACCAATCCTCATAGCTAAGGAGTTCCCGTGGGCGCAGACAACAGTTCCAGGCCGTTGCGGATCGCCGTGGTCGGCGCCGGAGTCGCGGGTCTTTCGGCGGCCTGGCTGCTCAGTACGCGCCATCATGTGACCCTGTTCGAGGGCGACGGCCGTCTGGGGGGACATGCCAATACGGTCGAGGCGCCGGGGGGACCGGACGGGATTGTGCCGGTGGACACCGGCTTCATCGTCTATAACGAGGACAACTATCCGAACTTCACCGCCTTGCTGAAGCACCTGGGGGCGCCGACCCTCGATGCGGACATGGCGCTCAGCGTCTCCCTGGACGACGGGGCGTTCGAGTACTCCTCCCAGGCCCTGTTCGCCCAACTGGGCAATCTGTTCAGCCTCCGCTACTGGCGGATGCTCCGGGACGTGACCCGCTTCTATCGCGAGGCGCCGCGGGACCTTGAGGCGCTTGAGGCGCCGCTCACCAGCCTCGACGACTATCTGCGCGACAAGGGCTACAGTCAGGCCTTCCGGGACGACCATCTGCTGCCCCAGGCTGCGGCCATCTGGTCGACGCCCCTGGGCGCCATAGGCGCCTATCCGGCTGCGGCCCTGATCCGCTTCTTCCAGAACCACGGCATGATGAGCATCTTCGGCCGCGGCCTCTGGCGCACGGTGGAAGGCGGCAGCCGCACCTATGTGTCGCGTCTGGCCGCCGCCTTTAAGGGCGAGGCGCGCACCGGCGTCCGCGTGGTCGGGGTCCGGCGCGAGGCCGGCGGCGTTGATCTGCGCCTGGCCAACGGTCAGGTCGAGCGGTTCGACCAGGTGGTGATCGCCACCCATGGGGACCAGGCGCTGGCCCTGCTGGAAGACCCCGGCGCGGAGGAGACCCGCCTGCTTTCGGCCTTCCGCTACAGCCGCAACCTGACGGTCCTGCACACCGACCGCGCCCTGATGCCCCGTCGCCGGGCGGCCTGGACCAGCTGGAACCATCTGGGCCGCCGGGGTTCGGCCGAGGAGGGCAGCGTCACCTACTGGATGAACAAGCTGCAGAGCCTGCCGGCCCAGCCGGAGCTGTTCGTCACCCTCAACCCCAACCGCGAAATCGCGCCGGAGGCGGTGATCCGCACCGAGGTCTACGAGCACCCCCTGTTCGACGCCGGCGCCCTGGCCGCCCAGGACGAGCTCTGGTCCCTGCAGGGCGCCAACCGCACCTGGTTCTGCGGCTCCTATTTCGGCCACGGCTTCCATGAGGACGGGCTGCAGTCAGGGCTGGCGGTGGCCGAGCAGCTCGGCGGGGTGCGCCGTCCCTGGTCTGTCGCGGGCGAGTCGGGGCGGATCCGCCTGCGTCCGGCCCTGACGTCTGCGCCCGCCGAGGCCGCCGCGTGAGCCCGCCAGCCTCGGGCCTCTATCCGGGGCTGGTCTTGCACGCCCGCACGCGGCCCAGGGCGCACGCCCTGCGCTACCGCATCTTCATGCTGCTGGTGGACCTGGACGAGGGGCCAGGCCTCGCCCGGGGTCTTCGGCTGTTCGGCTTCGACAGCCCAGGCCTGTTCAGCGTCCACAGCCGCGACCATGGGGACGCCTCGGCAAGGCCCCTGAAGGCGCAGGTGGAGGCCCATCTCCAGGCCGCGGGGCTGGAGACCGGCGGACCCGTCCGCCTGCTCTGCATGCCCCGGGTGCTGGGGGGCGTCTTCAACCCCCTGAGCGTGTATTTCTGTCACCGGCGCGACGGGGCGCTCAGCGCCATCCTCTATGAGGTCAACAACACCTTCGGCGACCGGCACAGCTATCTGATCCCGGCCCCGGACGCTCAGACCGGGGAGGTGGTGCGCCAGGCGATCGACAAGGGCTTCTATGTCTCCCCCTTCATGGACATGGACCTGACCTACGCCTTCACCATTCGCCCCCCCGGCGAGAAGGTCGCCGTCAGTATTGAGGTGTCTGACGGGGAGGGCGCCCTGCTCTCGGCCAGTTTCGCCGGCGCCCGCCGCCCCTTGACCGACGGCGCCCTGTTTTCGGCCTGGCTCGCCCATCCCTGGATGACCCTGGGCGTCATGGGCGCCATCCACTGGGAGGCCCTGAAGATCTGGCTGAAGGGCGAACGGCTGCGGCCGCGGCCGACCCCGCCCGTCATGCCGGTGACCGTGGCCCCGCAGGCGGAGCCCCTGCCGGCCTGAAGCCCAGGTTGTCTGGTCGATCGGCGCCCCGAGGCCCGGACGGATGTCACGCAGACGGACTATTTGGCGGCGGCGTCAAAAGACGGTGGCGCGACCCCTGGTGGCGCCGCATGATGGCGTCATACCAAGATTGGACATTTTCAGATGAGTGATTCACGCCCCTCCCCCAGGGATGCGGCGGCGGATTCTGTGTCGATTGACGTCTCGGCTATGCCCCGGGTCCTGCGCAGAATCATGGGGCTGGCCCTGCGCTATCCGGGCCTGGTGGCCCTGGCTGTCGGCTGCTCCATCGGCGCGGCCCTGTTCAGCCTGACCCTGCCGCGGCTGTTTGGCCAGGCGGTGGATCAGGCCCATCTGCTGCTGGCCAGCGAGAACGCCAGCGTCGATGACGTCCAGCGCGCCCTGATGACCACAGCCCTGCTGGTGCTGGGCGCGGCCAGCCTGCGGGGCCTGCTCACCGGCTATGGCGGCTATGTGGCCGAAAAGGTCAGCCAGCTGGTGGCCTATGACCTGCGGCTGGCCTTCTTTCAGCAGCTCCAGCGGCTGTCCTTCGGTTTCCACGACAGGATCCATTCCGGCGACCTGGTGACCCGGGGCATGCTGGACCTGGAGGGGACGCGGGCCTTCATCCAGGGCGGCATGATGCAGAGCCTGACGCTGGTCATGCTGCTGTCGGTCTCGGCCTTCATGATGTTCTCCACCGACGTCACCATGGCCTTCTTGGCGCTCGCCTTCGTGCCCATCGCCGGCTGGTTCCTGGCGCGGATGGGCTTCCTGCTGCGGGTCACCTGGCTGCGGGTCCAGCAGCTGATGTCGATCCTGACGCTGACCATGGAGGAGAACCTCCAGGGCATCCGGGTGGTGCGGGCCTTCTCAGCCAAGGCCTTCGAGATGGCCAAGTTCGACGTGGCGGCCGACAACGCCCTGCAATATTCGTTCAAGCGCATCACCCTGCGCTTCCGGGCCGTCACGGCCATGACGCTCAGCTACTACGGCTCCATGGCCCTGCTGCTCTGGTATGGCGGCCATCAGGTGATCGCCGGGGCCATGTCGGTGGGCCGGCTCACCGAATTCCTCACCTACATGACCCTGCTGCAGGCCCCGATCCGGCAGATCGCCATGATCTTCGCCTCGGCGGCCCGGGCCACCTCCTCCGGCGGGCGGGTGTTTGAGGTCCTGGACCTGGAGCCCGAGATCGCCGATGCGCCGGGCGCCCAGCCGCTGGCGCCGACGCAAGGGGTCCTGCGCTTCGAGCATGTGGACTTCGCCTATGATGAAGGCCGCCCGGTGCTCAACGATGTCAGCTTCGAGGTCCGCCCCGGCCAGACCCTGGGCGTGGTGGGCGCGCCGGGCAGCGGCAAGTCGACCATCGCCAACCTGATCCCCCGCTTCTACGACGTCACCGGCGGCAAGATCACCATCGATGGGCAGGACATCCGCGAGGTCAGCCTAGCCTCCCTGCGGGAATATGTCGGCCTGGTGCAGCAGGAGGCCTTCTTGTTCGACACCACCGTGACCAACAACGTCGCCTATGCCGATCCCTGGGCCGAGGAGGACCGCATCGTCGGCGCCGCCCGCACCGCCCAGTTGCACGACTACATCGCCGGCCTGCCCACCGGCTACACCACCCGGGTCGGCGAGCGCGGCGTGGCGCTCTCCGGCGGTCAGCGCCAGCGCATGTCGATCGCCAGAGGCGTGGTGCCCGGCCCAGGCGTGATGATCTTCGACGACTCCACCGCCGCCATCGACGCGGTCACCGAGCGCAAGGTCCGCGACGCCCTGGCCAGCGCCACCAAGGCCAAGGCCACGGTGATCATCGCCCACCGCCTGTCCTCCCTGATGCATGCCGACCAGATCATCGTTCTGGATGAGGGCCGCGTGGTGGAGCGGGGCGACCACCAGAGCCTGGTGGCCGCCGGCGGCGTCTATGCCGAGCTCTACGCCCTGCAGACCCGCGCCGACGGGGGTGGACTGTCAGAGGACCTGCCGCCGGACCCGTCGGCCGAGGCGCCTGCCTCCAGTCAGACGGAAGGGGTGCGGGCATGAGCGATTTCGTCTTCGACCGTGGGAACGACGTCGCCTCCCAGACGCCGCGCAAGGCCCGCGCCACCCTGGGCAGCGACGACGCCGAGGAGATCTTCGCCTCCATCAACCCGAAGATCCTCGGCCGGTTCGTCCACTATCTGAAGCCGCACAAGGCCTTCGTGATCGGCGCCCAGATCGCCGTGCTGATCTCGGCGGCGACGGCCATCGCCATTCCCTACATGATCGGCCAGGCGGTGAACGCTGCGGTGGGCGGCGGCGATGATGCCCGTCTCGACACCATCATCGCCATCTTCGTCGGCGTGGTGATCCTCAATGCGGCCGCCTTCTTCCTGGAGCAGTGGATGAGTTCGCGGCTGGCCCAGCGGGTCATCTTCGACGTCCGCCGTTCCATGTTCAGCCACTTCCAGGACGTGTCCCTGTCCTTCATGGACAAGACCCATGTGGGCCGGATCATGGCCCGGTTGCAGGGCGACGTGAACGCCCTGCAGGAGTTCCTGGAAAGCACCACCGGAGCTGTGGGCGACATCGCGCTGCTGATCGGCATCACGGTCGCCCTGCTCAGCATGGACCTGCAGCTGGGCCTGCTGACGCTGACGGTGATCCCGGCCCTGATCGTGGTGCGGGCCATCTGGCTGCCCTTCTCCAAGAAGACGTTCCGGGAAGCGCGCGACGCCTCTTCCACCGCCAACAGCGCGCTGGCCGAGAACATCCAGGGCGTCCGCACCGTCCAGGAGAGCCGCCGCGAGGCGATGAACTTCAAGCTCTATGAGGAGAAGGCCCGGGAGAACATGAGCGCCCAGAACGGCTCGGCGGCCATGACCCAGGTGATGGTCCCCACGGTCGACGTCCTGACGGGGCTGGCCATGGGCATCGTCATCGTGGTCGGCGGCAATGCGGTGCTGGGCGGGCGGCTGGACGTGGGCGTCATGGTCGCCTTCATCTTCTATGTGCAGCGCTTCTTCGATCCGGTGCGCATGCTGTCGATGCAGTACACCATCATGCAGCGAGCCATGGCGGCCGGTCACCGCATCTTCGAGGTGCTCGATGTGCCGGTGACCATCGTCGACAAGGCAGGCGCCGAGCCGCTGGCCGACTTCGAGCCCACTGTGGAATTCCGCGATGTCACCTTCGGCTATGACCCGGCCAGGCCGGTCCTGCACAATGTGAGCTTCGAGGTGCAGCCCCGCCAGGTGGTGGCGCTGGTCGGACCGACCGGCTCAGGCAAGACCAGCATCATTGCGCTCGCCCACCGCTTCTATGAGGTGGACCAGGGCCAGGTGCTGATCGGCGGCCGCGACGTGCGCGACGTGACGCTGGAGTCGCTCGGCCGCAACATCGGCATGGTGCTGCAGGAGCCCTTCCTGTTCAGCGGCACCATCGAGGAGAACATCCGCTACAACACCGAAGGCGCCACCCGGGAAGACGTGATCTCCGCGGCCAAATCGGTCTCGGCCCACGACTTCATCATGCGCCTGCCCGAGGGCTATGACACCCAGCTCGGCCAGCGGGGGCGCAATCTCTCGCTTGGCCAGCGGCAGCTGCTGTCCTTCGCCCGCGCCCTGGTGGCCGACCCGCAGATCCTGATCCTCGACGAGGCCACGGCCAATATCGATTCCTTCACGGAGCAAGCGATCCAGAAGGCCCTGAAGGTGCTGTTTGCGGGGCGAACCTGCATCGTCATCGCCCACCGGCTGGCCACCATCCGCGACGCCGACAAGATCATCGTCCTGCAGCAGGGCCACATCCTGGAGCAGGGACCGCATGAGGCGCTGATGGCCAACCAGGGGCTCTATTCCCGGCTCTACACCTCGGCCCACGCCTCCTTCGACGACGCCCAGGTGGCGGCCACCGGCGATGCGGAGTTCGCCACGCGGACCTGAGGGCGGAGCTATGCTTCGTCGAGCGCCACCATGACCTCAGGAAGAGGGGCGAGCACGCGCGGCCTGGCGTCCTCGGTCTGGATGTCCAGCCGCAGGGCGAGCGACGGACCCCAGCGCTTGGCGAGGACGAGCTGGGTCGGACCCAGGTCGTATGCCATGCCTTCATAGGGGGGCAGGCGTGACTCCACCGGGCCGAGGGGCCTGGCGCCCAAGGCTGCGAGCACCGCCTGCGCCGCCTCCGGATCAGCCTCGGAAAGCCAGACCCGCGACAGCACAGCCGGACCGCCGCCCGGCCCCGCGGGATCATAGAGCGGGCTTGCAAAGTCGGGCGAGGTGGGGGCGCCGGGGTGGTAGGCGATCACGAACATCTGGGAGGCCAGTCCCTGTCCCTTGCGAAATGAGAGCAGGTCCCAGGGCGCTTCGCGTTCCGGGTGCGCCGCCTCGGCCCGACGGGCCGCCTTGGCGCGCAGGCCGACTGCTGCGATCTGGCGCTCGACCTGGTCGATGTCGCCGTTCAGGCCGATCAGCCGGTGAAACGGTCGGTCGCCCTCAGGCGGCGCCTCGACCTGGTGGACATCGAGGAACGGGCCATTGGCGAAGCGGACGCCGCGGGCCGCCAGGGTTCCGCCTGGCGCATAGCCATCGATGATCTCGAGATGGGCGGCCTCGGCCACGCCGTTCAGCAGCCCGTCCCTCTGGTCGGTCCAGAGGGCGATGTGATCCAGCCCGATCATGTGGGGCTGCGCAGCCCCGCCGCGCCAGGTCCCGGCCGCGCCTCCACGTCGCGGGCGGTGACGGGTTCGCCGCATTCGGAGCAGACCTGCACGGCGTGGAAGTCGCAGCCGCAGCCCTTGTGCCGGCGCAGGATCGGCGGGCCGGCCTCGCCCGCATAATGGCGATCGCCCCAGTCGACGATCGCCATGATCACCGGATGCAGGTCCAGGCCCTTTTCGGTCAGGCGGTATTCGTGGCGAACGGGGCGGTCCTGATAGGGGCGGCGCTGCAGCACGCCCTCAGCGACCAGCAGGTTCAGCCGCTCGGTGACGATGCTTCGGGAAATGCCGAGCCTGGCCTGAAAGGTCTCGAACCGGCGCACGCCCAGAAAGGCGTCGCGCAGGATCATCAGGGTCCAGCGGTCGCCGATCACCGCCAGGGACCGGGCCACCGAACAGGGCTCCTGCGCCAGTTCATCCCACTTCATCGGCTGCGCCTCCTGCTGCCTGACGATCATGCGATTGACTCCGTTCGAATTCAATACGAACGTGAGTTCGGATTTTGAACGGAGATCGTCATGGCTGACCAAACGAAGGGCGCCTGCGTGGTCATCGGCGCAGGCGACGGGGTCGGCGGGGCGATCGCCAAGGCCTTCGCCGCCGAGGGTCTGGTCGCCTGCGTGACCCGCCGCCCCCGCCATGAGGATCAGCTCCAGGCCCTGGCCGACGAGATCATCGCCGCCGGCGGCCAGGCGCGGGCTTACGGCGTCGACGCCCGGGAGGAGGGCGAAATGACCGCCCTGTTCGATCGCATCGAGGCCGAGGTCGGCCCCATCGAGGTGGTGGTCTTCAACATCGGGGCCAATGTCCGCTTCCCCATCCTGGAGACCACCAGCCGGGTCTTCACCAAGGTCTGGGAGATGGCCTGTTTCGCGGGCTTCCTCACCGGCCGTGAGGCCGCCCGGGTGATGCTGCCCCGGGGCCGCGGGACGATCCTGTTCACCGGCGCCACGGCCTCTGTGCGCGGGCGCGAGGGCTTCGCCGCCTTCGCCGCGGCCAAGCATGGGCTTAGGGCCATCGCCCAGAGCCTGGCGCGCGAACTGGGGCCGCAGGGCGTTCACGTGGCCCATGTGGTGGTGGACGGGGCCATCGACGGCGTTTTCAGCCGCGCCAACATGCCCGACATCGAGCAGCGCCTGGCGCAGGACCGCGTCCTCAAGCCCGCCGATATCGCCGCGACCTATGTGGCCCTGCACCGCCAGGCGCGCTCAGCCTGGACCCACGAGCTCGATATTCGTCCGTGGTCGGAAAAATGGTGAGCAAGGAGAGACCCTGATGGCCGCCACCGTGGAATTCCTGTTCGATTTCGGCAGTCCCAACGCCTACCTGTCCTGGAAGGCCCTTGGGCCGATCCTGGGGCGCACCGGTGCTTCGGTAAAGGTGACGCCTGTCCTGCTGGGCGGCCTCTTCAAGCTGACCAACAACCGCTCGCCCATGGAGGCCTTCGGCGAGGTGAAGGGCAAGCTCGCCTACGAGAATCTGGAGACCAAGCGCTTCGTCGCCCGCCATGGGCTCGCCGCCTTCCAGATGAACCCGCACTTTCCGGTCAACACCCTGCTGATCATGCGCGGCCTGGTCGCCGCCCGGCGGGCCGGGGTGACGGAGGCCTATATGGAGGCCGTGCTGACCGCCATGTGGGAGCAGGGCCGCAAGATGGATGATCCCGCCGTCGTCGCCGAGGTGCTCACCGCCGCGGGCCTCGACGCCCAGGCGCTGCTGGCGGCGACGCAGGAGCCTGAGGTCAAGGGCGAGCTGATGGCCGCGACGGAAGCCGCCGCCGCCCGAGGCGCCTTTGGCATCCCCACCTTCTTCGTGGGCGAGGAGATGTTCTTCGGCAAGGATCGCCTGGGCCAGGTGGAGGAGGCGCTGAAGCCCTGAGCCTTTCGGCGCCCCATTGCGTCAGGTCAAGGCGAGGCCCACATTCGCGCCGAAACTGCGCCATCGCCGCTTTGGAGCGCCCCGCCTTGTCCAGACTGTTCGCCCGCCTCGCCCGCGCCGCCGTCCTGATCGTTGTTCCGCTGGCCCTGGCCGGCTGCGGCATCAACACCATTCCCACCAAGGACGAGCGGGCCAAGGCCGCCTGGGCCGAGGTCCAGAACCAGTATCAGCGCCGCTCGGACCTGATCCCCAACCTGGTCTCCACCGTCCAGGGCTTCGCCGCCCAGGAGCGTGAGGTCCTGGTGGCCGTCACCGAGGCCCGCGCCTCGGCCACCCAGGTGCAGGTCAATGCCGACACCATCACCGACCCGGCCCAGTTCCAGCGCTTCGCCGAGGCGCAGAACCAGCTGTCAGGCGTGCTTGGCCGGCTGATGATGATCCAGGAGCGCTATCCGGAGCTGAAGTCCAACCAGAACTTCCTGGCCCTGCAGAGCCAGCTGGAAGGCACCGAAAACCGGATCGCCATCGCCCGGCGCGACTACAATGAGGCCGTGCGCGACTACAACACCGAGATCCGCACCTTCCCCGGCGCCATCTGGGCCAACACCGTCCATGGCTGGGCCGAGCCCATGCAGACCTTCGAAGCCTCGGCCTCGGCCCAGACCGCACCGACGGTCACCTTCGATCAGCCGGCGGCCGCGCCTCCGCCGGCTCCGGCGCCTCTCCCGGCGCCTGCCGCTGAGCCTGCTCCGGCCCAATGAAGTCGTTCGGCGCGCTCTGCGCC
>JAHUZY010000435.1 GCA_019264505.1 Phenylobacterium sp.
GGGCCGAGGCCCGCTCCCGGGCCAGAGACAGCGCCACGTCCCGGCGATAGGTCGCCAGCGCCCGGTCGTAGAGCGCCACCGCGTCGGCGCGGCGACCGCGACGCTCCAGAAACTCCCCATAAGCCAGGACCAGCATGGGCGGGGCGTCGGACCCTTCGGTCAGGGCCTTGAAGTCGGTCTCGGCCTCGTCATAGCGGCGCACCCGCTCGTACTGGTGCGCCTGGCCGAGCATGCCGAAATACTCCACCAGCTTATCGCCGGGCACGTCGGGACGCCGGGTGGCCAGGTCCATATCACCGGCCTGGGCCGCCGCCCAGGGGGTCAGCAGGGCTGCGGCTGTCCGATGGGGGAAGCCGATCTCCTCTGAGGTCAGGAGCCTGTAGGCGGCGTCGCCGCGACCGGCGGCCAGGGCGTCCACCGCCAGGACCAGCCGGCCCAGGCGCTTGGCGCCCTCAGAGGCCTCATCGCCCATCGGCGCCATGGCCGCGGCCTTTTCGATCTCCCCGCTCAGCACCGCGGCGGTGAAGGCCCGCTCGGAGATCAGACCGGGGGTCTCGTCGCTGCGGGTGGCGCGCTCGAAGTAGTCGGCGGCCTGCCGGCTCTCGCCGTCATTGAGCGCCGCCTGCCCCGCCAGGAACAGGCCATAGGGCGAGCGGGCCTCCGGCCCCCCGGCCGGAGCCGAGGGACTGGCGCAGGCGGCCAGGAACAGAACAGGGACCGTCACGGTCAGAGAACGAAGGCGCATCCCCGGAGGGTTTCCTTTTCCGGCCCCCGCCGCAAGCGCGACGACGGCTCACATATTGGGATAGTTCGGCCCGTCCCCACCCTGAGGCGTCGTCCAGACGATGTTCTGCGACGGATCCTTGATGTCGCAGGTCTTGCAGTGGACGCAGTTCTGGAAGTTGATCTGGAACTTCGGGTTCTGTCCGGCCTCGTCGTAGAGGACCTCATAAACGCCCGCCGGGCAGTAGAGCCGGGCCGGCTCGCCGAACCGGGGCAGGTTCACCGAGATCGGGATCGACGGGTCCTTCAGCCGCAGGTGGGCAGGCTGGTTCTCGTCGTGGTTGGTGGCCGACAGGAAGACCGAGGACAGCTTGTCGAAGCTGATCTCGTTGTCGGGCTTCGGATAGACGATCGGCTTGTAGTCCTTGGCCAGACCCGTGGACTCCGCGTCGGTCTTGCCGTGCTTCATGGTGCCGAACACCGAGAACCCGCCGGTCAGGTTGCTGATCGTCATGTCCATGCCGCTCAGCAGGGTGCCGAGCGCGGTGCCGTACTTGGAGATGATCGGCTTGGCGTTGCGGACGATCTTGAGTTCCTTGTGGACCCAGGACGCCTTGTAGGCGGCTTCATACTCGGCCAGCTCGTCGCCCTGGCGGCCATTCTGGATGGCGGCGAAGGCGGCTTCAGCGGCCAGCATGCCGGTCTTCATGGCGTTATGGCTGCCCTTGATCCGGGGCACGTTCACGAAGCCCGCCGAGCAGCCGACCAGGACGCCGCCCGGGAAGAACAGCTTGGGCACCGACTGGAGGCCGCCCTCGGTGATGGCGCGGGCGCCATAGGCGATGCGCTTGCCGCCTTCGAGATGGGGACGCACGGCGGGGTGCTGCTTGAAGCGCTGGAACTCGTCGAAGGGCGACAGCCAGGGGTTCTTGTAGTTCAGGTGCACCACGAAGCCGATGGCGACGTAGTTGTCCCCGAAGTGGTACATGAAGCTGCCGCCGCCAGTCTTGTTGTCCAGCGGCCAGCCCAGGGTGTGCTGCACCAGACCCGGCTGGAACTTGTCGTCGGGAACCTGCCACAGCTCCTTCAGGCCGATGCCGAACTTCTGGGGCTCGCTGTTCTCGGCGAGGCCGAACTTGCCGATCAGCTGCTTGGCCAGCGATCCGCGCACGCCCTCGCCGATGAAGGTGTATTTGGCCAGCAGCTCGACGCCCGGCTGATAGTCGGGGCCCTTGTTACCGTCCTTGTCGATGCCGAACACGCCGGCCACCACGCCCTTGACCGCGCCGTTCTCGTCGAACAGCACCTCTGAGGCGGCCATGCCGGGATAGATTTCGACGCCGAGCGCTTCGGCCTGCTGGCCGAGCCACCGGGCCACGTTCGCCAGGGAGGCGATGTAGTTGCCGTGGTTCAGCATGAACTTCGGCATGGGCAGCCAGGTGATGTCCAGCTCGCCCTGGGGACCCAGATAGATGAACTTGTCCTTCTTGACCGGCGTCTCCAAGGGCGCGCCCTGGTCCTTCCAGTCGGGGATCAGCTCATTGAGCGCGATGGGATCGATGACCGCGCCCGACAGGATATGGGCGCCGACCTCGGAGCCCTTCTCCAGAACCGCGACGCTGATCTCGGTCCCGGCTTCGGCGGCCAGCTGCTTCAGACGGATGGCGGCCGACAGTCCCGCGGGTCCCGCGCCCACGATGACGACGTCGTATTCCATGGCTTCGCGTTCGACGTCTTC
This sequence comes from Phenylobacterium sp., assembly GCA_019264505.1. Taxonomy (GTDB): domain Bacteria; phylum Pseudomonadota; class Alphaproteobacteria; order Caulobacterales; family Caulobacteraceae; genus Phenylobacterium. The sequence goes on from JAHUZY010000435.1 coordinate 2,462, forward strand.
GCTCATGATCCCCTCGGAACTCCATTATGTGACGGTCAGGGCCCCTCACCCTCGCCGACAGCGTTGATCCTTTGGCCGTCTTATCGGAAGGTCGCCCCTACGCGGTCAAGGACAAACCCCGCGAAACTCAAGGATTTCGACCCACCAGTATGGACCAGTCCGTCCCGCCCGCCCCCGAAATCCTGGCCCACAGCCTGCTCGCCTTCTGGGCCGATGCGGGCGTGGACTGCCTCTATCAGGACGAGCCGACCGACCGTATCGCCGCCGGGTTGAGCCCGCCGCCCAGGCGGGTGGAGCAGGCCCCGACGCCGCTACGGGCCCCGGGCGCGCCGGGCGGTCCCGCCGCTGACGCCGTCGCCCAGGCCCGCCAGCTGGCGTCCCAGGCCCAGGACCTTGAAGCCCTGGCTCAAGCGATCGCCGCTTTCGAGGGCTGCCCCCTGCGCTATGAGGGAGCCGCCACGCGCGCGGTGTTCAGCCGCGGCCCCGCGGACGCCCCGGTCATGATCATCGGCGAGGGCCCCGGCGGCGACGAGGACGCCCGGGGCGAGCCCTTTGTCGGCCGCGCCGGCCAGTTGCTGGACCGGATGCTGGCCGCGGCCGGCCTCACCGACCGGGTGTTCATCACCAACACCGTCTTCTGGCGCCCGCCGGGCAACCGCACGCCGTCGGCGGAAGAACAGGCCGTCTGCGCCCCCTTCGTCGAGCGGGCGATCGCCCTGGTTCAGCCGAAGATGCTGCTGCTGGTGGGGGGAGCCTCCGCCAAGACCATGCTGAAGCGCGACGAAGGCATTCTGGCCATGCGCGGGCGCTGGTTCGAATGGCGGGCCGAGGACGAAAGCCTCGAACTGCCTGCCATGCCGACGCTTCACCCGGCGTTTCTGCTTCGTCAGCCGGCAGCCAAGAAGAAAGCGTGGAGCGATCTCGTGTCTCTGGTGCAGAGGCTTGATCGCCCGGAGCGTCCCCACTAGACCGGGGGCTGAGCTTCGAGAAAAGGGCCACGGAACCGCTGCGGCATGTCGGCGGACGTGGAAGGTCGCATGACGACATCGACGCGAAGGCAGGTCTTCGGCCTGGGTCTGGGCGCCATGGGCGCGGCTATGGCCGCGGGCGCGGCCCCCCCCGCCTGGGCTGCGCCCCAGGTGCTGAACCCCTGGGATCTCGCCCGTTACCGGGCCGCCTTCGCCGCCGTTGACCGGGGCGATTTCATCGACGCCCAGATGCACCTGGTGGAGCTGAAGGACCGCAGCCTGGCTGGCCACATCGCCCTGCGCCAGCTGATGCACCCCACCGCCCACACCTCGTCCTATCAGGAGCTCAGCGGCTGGCTGGCCGCCTATTCTGACCTGCCCGGCGCCGAGCGGGTCTACGCCCTGGCGCTCAAGCGCCGTCCGCAGGGTGCGCCGGCGCCCCCCACCCCCGTGGTCACCGGGCTCGACTGGGGCCGTGTTGAGAGCGCCGCACAGCGGGTCGGCGGGCGGTTGAATTCCGACAAGGGCCGCGCCGCTCGCCAGGCCTTCTACGGCGGCGACGTCACCCGCGCCTTCGATCTCGCCGGCGAGTCCGGCGAGCGCTGGATCGCCGGCATGGCCGCCTACCGCATGGGCCGCTTCGAGGAGGCCGAAGGCTTCTTC
>JAHUZY010000050.1 GCA_019264505.1 Phenylobacterium sp.
CGATGACGACGGTCATGGGGGCTCCTATCGCCCGCCGGCGTTGGCGTGGACGTAGACGGCCAGGGCCTTCAGGGTCTCGTCGTCGAAACGACCGGCCCAGGCGGGCATGACGCCATTGCGGCCCGACCAGATCTGGGTGCGGATCTCCTCTCGCGAGGCGCCGTAGAGCCATTCTGCGTCCGTCAGGTTGGGCGCGCCCTGGGCGTGGTCGCCCAGGCCGGCTGGGCCGTGGCAGGAGGCGCACTGCTCGGCGAAGATCGGCCGGGCGCGGTCGGCGGCGGCGCGGTCGCCATCCCGGCGCGACAGGACCATGACCAGTTCGGTCAGGTCATTGATCTGGGCCGAGGTCAGCAGCTGGTCGCGGCCGAAGGCCGGCATCTGCGAGAAGCGCGCGCCCTCGGCCCCTGAGCGGATCCCCACCTGCAGGGTGTGGTGAATTCCGTCCAGAGTGCCGTCCCACAGCCAGATGTCGTCCAGCAGGTTGGGATAGCCCTTGGCGCCGGCGCCGCCGACCCCGTGGCAGGTGGCGCAGTTGTCGCCGAACACCGACTGGCCGACGGCGAGAGCGTATTGCTGGAGGTCTGGGTCGGCCTCGATCTCCTGCAGGGTGGCGTTGGTCAGGCGTGCGGCGCCTTCGCCGCGCACCTGCCGCAGGGTTTCAAGCTGCTGGGCGACCTGGGCGCGGTCGGAGTGCCCCATCATGCCCTTGGTGTAGCCGTTGATCCCCGGCCAGGCCGGCATCAGCACCCAATAGACGATGGCGAAGGCCACGCTGGCGTAGAACACCCACAGCCACCAGCGGGGCAGGGGATTGTCGAGTTCGCGGATGCCATCCCATTCGTGGCCCGTGGTCTCGACGCCAGTGACCTCGTCGGTCTCACGCTTGGACATTGTCGTCCTCATCCTTTTCGAGGGGCAGCATCGCGGCGCGGCGGAAGGCCTCGCCGTTACGGGGCCACAGGGCGTAGGCCACGCCCGCGGCGAAGATGGCGGCGAAGTAGAGGGTGCCGCCCTGCTGGGCGAATATGGCCACAGTCTCGTAGGACAGGTTGCTCATCGCAGGTTCTCCGGGGCTTCGGCCTCATAGGTGGAGAAGTCGACGAGGGTGCCGAGCATCTGCATGTAGGCGATCAGGGCGTCCATCTCGGTGAGACGGGCCGGGTCGCCGTCAAAGTCCCGCTGCAACACCGCCTCGCCATAGCGGCCCTTGAGGTCGCGGGCCGGGGCGAAGGGGTCGGCCTGGGTCATCAGGTCGGCCTTGGCGTTGTCGATCATGTCCTGGGTGTAGGGCACGCCGACCTTGGTCATGGCCGCCAGCTTGGCCTGGACGTCCTTTGTCTCCAGCTCACGCCCCGACAGGAAGGCGTAGGGCGGCATCACCGACTCCGGCACCACCGAGCGGGGATCGATCAGGTGGTCCCGGTGCCAGTCATCGGAGTACTTGCCCCCGACCCTCGCCAGATCCGGACCTGTCCGCTTGGAGCCCCACTGGAAGGGGTGGTCGTACATGCTCTCGGCCGCGAGGCTGTAGTGGCCGTAGCGCTCCACCTCGTCGCGGAGGGGACGGATCATCTGCGAGTGGCAGTTGTAGCAACCCTCGCGGATGTAGATGTCCCGGCCCGCCAGCTCGAGGGGGGTGTAGGGGCGAACCCCCTTCACCTTCTCGATCGTGCTCTCCAGGTAGAAGAGCGGGGCGATCTCCACCAGGCCGCCCACCGAGACCACCAGCAGGATGGCCACGGTCAGGACGATGGAGCGGCGTTCCAGAACGCCGTGCTTTTTCCAGATATTCTTCATCGGAGCCCCCTTATTCGGCCGGGATCAGCGCAGGGGCGGGGGTCGCGGCCGCCGAGGCGGGGCTCGGCAGGCGGACCGTACGCCACAGGTTGTAGGACATGATGAGGGCGCCTGAGAGGTACATGAGACCGCCCACCATCCGGATGACGTTCTCGACGTGCTTGGCCGCCACCGTCTCGACGAAGGAGTTCGCGAGGAAGCCCTGCGACGTGTATTCGCGCCACATCAGGCCTTCCATGATGCCCGACACCCACATGGCGCAGATGTAGAGAAGGATGCCGGTGGTCGCGATCCAGAAGTGCCACTCGACAAGCTGGTTCGAATACAGCCGGTCCTTCTTCCACAGCCAAGGCACGAGGCAGTACATGGCCCCGAAGCTGATGAAGCCGACCCAGCCCAGAGCGCCCGAATGCACGTGGCCGATGGTCCAGTCGGTGTAGTGGGACAGGGAGTTGACCGCCCGGATCGACATCAGCGGACCCTCGAAGGTCGACATGCCGTAGAAGGCGATGGCCACCACCATCATCCGGATGACCGGGTCGGTGCGCAGCTTGTCCCAGGCGCCCGAGAGCGTCATCAGGCCGTTGATCATGCCCCCCAGGACGGCATCCACAGCATGATGGAGAAGGTCATGCCCAGGGTCTGTGTCCACTGCGGCAGGGCCGTGTAGTGCAGGTGGTGGGGACCGGCCCAGATGTAGATGAAGATCAGCGACCAGAAGTGGACGATCGACAGGCGGTAGGAATAGACCGGCCGCTCGGCCCGCTTGGGCACGAAGTAGTACATCATCCCCAGGAAGCCGGCGGTCAGGAAGAAGCCGACCGCGTTGTGGCCGTACCACCACTGGGTCAGGGCGTCCTGGACACCGGCGAACAGGGAATAGCTGCGGTGATGCAGGGCCCCGACCGGCATGGCCAGGTTGTTGATCACATGCAGCAGGGCGATGGTGACGATGAAGGCCAGGTAGAACCAGTTGGCCACATAGATGTGGGGTTCTTTGCGCTTCCAGAGCGTGCCGAGGAAGACCAGCAGATAGGCGACCCAGACGACGGTCAGCCACAGGTCCACATACCATTCCGGCTCGGCGTATTCGCGGCTCTGGGTGATGCCGGCCAGGTAGCCCGTGGCAGCCAGCACGATGAACAGCTGGTAGCCCCAGAAGACGAACCAGGGCCAGACGCCGCCGGCCAGGCGCGCCTTGCTGGTCCGCTGCACCACATAGAAGGAGGTGGCGATCAGGGCGTTGCCGCCGAAGGCGAAGATGACGCCCGAGGTGTGCAGGGGACGCAGGCGGCCAAAGTTCAGCCAGCCGTGCTCAGGGAAATAGAGGAGGTTGGGCCAGGAGAGCTGGGCGGCGATCACCACCCCCACCAGCAGGCCGACGACCCCCCAGAACATGGTCGCGATGACGCCCGCGCGGATGACCCCGTCGGCATAGCGCCCCTGCGGACTGCGCAGGCGGTCTGAGCTGAGCGCCACGGTGAGCAGCGCAAAGGCCAGCGTAAAGGCGCCGATCAGCAGATAGCCGTGAAACCGGAAGAGGCGATCATCTGAGAACGCGGTCGCGAATATCGCCCCCAGGGCGAGCAGCCCCGTCAGGACGTAGAGCAGGACGGCGTCGAGGGGCGCTCGATCCGGCTCGGTGATTGAATGATTCATGTTCCCCAGCGACTCGGTGCGAAAGACCGGCCACCTCTGACCCGTGGGAACCCTCGGGGCTTTGATCCATCTCAAGGCCCTGGGACGCGGGCTTGGCGATCAAGGGCCAAAGAGGAGTTCAGTCCATGCGCGTGTCTTTCCTGCACGATCGGGAATCCCGGATCATTGCGGGCGTTTCGGCCTGGGTGGCTGCGGCGCTCAGCGCCGAATACGCCTGGCTGCACGCCCGCTCCACCGCAGCCCTCCACGGCGCCATCTGCGGCGAAGGGCCGCTCGTCCACTGCGCCGCCTGCTACGCCGCCCCGATCCTGGCCCTGGCCGGCGCGGGCCTGCTGGCGCCGGTGGGACTGAAGTCGCTGCGGGCGAAGGCGGGGCGGTAGGCGTCCGCGATCACCGGGAGGCGTGAGGGCCGCCCGGGTCAGTGGTCGAAAGGTGGGGCTGTCCGGTGTATAGGGCGCTCAAACACCGCGTAATTGTCAGAGCCCTTGATCCTCGCAGCCCCCTTCCAACCCCACCGCCTGTCCGTCGCGCCGATGATGGACTGGACGGACCGGCATTGCCGGAGCCTGCATCGGGTGCTGTCGAAGCAGGCGCTGCTCTATACCGAGATGGTGACCACGGGCGCGGTGCTGCACGGGGATCGCGAGCGGCTGCTGGGCTATGACGCCGGCGAGCATCCCGTCGCCCTGCAATTGGGCGGGTCTGATCCGGCCGACCTGGCGGCCGCGGCCAGGATCGGGGCTGAGCTTGGCTATGACGAGATCAATCTCAATGTGGGCTGTCCCTCCGACCGGGTGCAGAGCGGCCGGTTCGGCGCCTGCCTGATGCGCGAGCCGGCCCTGGTGGCCGAGTGCATGGCCGCGATCGCTGCGGCGGTGGACGTGCCGGCCACGGTCAAATGCCGCATCGGCGTGGACGACCAGGACCCGGAAGAGAGCCTGTTCACCCTGGTGGATCTCTGCGCCCAGGCGGGCGTGCGGACCTTCGTGGTCCATGCCCGCAAGGCCTGGCTCAAGGGGCTGTCGCCCAAGGAGAACCGGGACGTGCCGCCGCTCGACTATGGCCTGGTCTATCGGTTGAAGCGCGAGCGGCCCGACCTGACCATCGTCCTCAATGGCGGCGTACCTGATCTGAACGCCGTCGCAGCCCACCTCGAACAGGCTGACGGGGTCATGCTCGGCCGGGCGGCCTATCATACGCCAGAGATCCTGGGCGCCGTGGACGCCGCGGTGTTTGGCCAGGGCGAGGTGATCGACTCGGCCATGGCGGTGGAGCTCTACCGCCCCTATCTCGCCGCGCGCCTGGCTGAAGGCGTGCCTCTGGCGGCCATGAGCCGGCACATGCTGGGCCTGTTCCACGGGCGCCCCGGCGCCCGGGCCTGGCGGCGGATCCTGACGGTCGAAGGGGTGAAGCCTGGGGCCGGTCTCGAGGTGGTGGACGCCGCCCTGAATGCCATGACCCAGGCCCGCGAAGCCCGGGACGCCGCCTAGAGTGACGCCAGGTCCTCGCGGGTCATGAAGACCGCGGCGGGGCCATAGCCGGCCACTTTCAACGCAAGGTCTGGCGCGATGGCGGCGGGCGCCGCCCAGCCCTGACGTCGCCAGAAGGGGGCCGCGCCGTCGACTGCAATGAGCTCTGAGCGGGTCAGTCCCCGCGCCATCGCCGCCTCACGGCCGGCGGAGAGCAGGATCTTCCCGAGGCCAAGGCCACGGGCGGCCTGCGCCACCGACAGGTCATGAACATACCAGCACTCGGCCGGGGTCGCGGGATCCAGCACCGCGTCCACGGGCGGCGGCGACCCGGCCGTCCAGGGATGGCTGACCAGATAGCCCGCCAGCTCACCCTCGCGCCAGGCGGTCAGGTTGAGCTCGGCCGCCAGGGCCATGCGGCTGAGAAAGGCGTCGTCGGAATCGTGCAGGGCCGGGGGATAGCCGTGCGCCTGGAGGGCCAGGACGGCGGCCAGGTCCTGCGGCGCCATGGGGCGCAGGACGAGCCCGGCCATCAGGGACGCAGGATCAGGGAGGTGCGGGTGGCCTCGAACCGGGTGAGGCGGCCCAGATAGCTCATGCCCAGCAGGGAGCTTTCCAGGCCCTTCTCGATCACCAGGGCGTCGACATTGGTGACTCGGGCGCCGGCCACAGAGACGGCGGCCAGTTGCACTACCGCCGCCCGGGTCTCACCCGACGCGGTCATCACCTTCTGTCGGTAGTCGAGGTCTTCAGGCTTGAAACCCAGCCGCTGAGCGTCCTCCAGGGTGAGCGCCACGGCGGTGGCGCCGGTGTCCACCAGGAAGCGTACCCGGGCGCCATTGACGTCGCCCTCGGCCCAGTAGTGGCCGTCGCTGGCCTTGCTGATCGCTGTCGCCTGACCCGAGGCGGCCGGCGCAGGCCCCTCCCGCAGGGTGGCCACCAGGGCCGAGGCGCCGCGGGACGGATCGAGGGCCACCACCGTCTGAGCCGCGCCAACGGCTGAGACGGCGGCCACAAGGGTCATCAGAGCAAACTTGAACATGTCGACACCCGCCTCACCAAAGGCAATCGGCCGTTTCGGCCTTGTTGTGAGGCCACCCTAGGGCCTGCGGGTTTGCATCCGGTGAATCGGTCCTGAGGCCGCGTTGGCCAGGGGTGGCTCAGAACATGGCGAGCTTTTCCGGGGCGATCTGGCTGCGCCGGCCCGGCAGCTCGGCCATCAGGCTTTCCCGCGTCTCGGCCGACAGCCGCGCCCAGCCGGCCACCTCGTTCAGGGTGCGATAGCAGCCCAGGCAGAGACCGCTGGTCCCGTCGATCACACAGACCTTGATGCAGGGGGTCTTGATGGGGGGCGGCGGCTTTCCGGTCATGCCCCGCAAGTTAGGGCCGAATTCTGCGCCCCGCCAGTCCGGGGGAGGTCGCGTTGGCGTCGCAGAACGTTGTTCATGAAAATCATGTAATAAATGGACCTTACCGGGATTTAATATTCAGAGAGATTCATTTCCAAAGGTTCATTTGAGTTTAGGCGGCCGACGTATCAGTTTGTGTTCATCGATTTCGAGGGAGAAACGCCATGAAGTTCGTCGCCATTATTTCCGCCGTCGCCGCCATCGCCGCTGCGGGCTCCGCCAGCGCCTTGGAGATGAAGGACATCGAGTATCTGCAGGCCGTTCGCTGTGACGCCCTGGCTGGCTCGTCCCTGATCAAGGCCGACACGACCGCCATCGACGCCCTGCTGCGCGATCAGCGTTACGGGCGGAACCCCCATATCCAGGAGCGGGCCAAGACCGAGCGCGCTCGCGCGGCCCGCCAGGCCAGGTCCGCCGACGAAAAGGTGCAGGCCGAGATCCGTAACGAGGTGGCCAGCGCCTGCCAGATCTGGCTCGGCGGTGAGGAGAGCGTGAAGGCCGCCCGCGCCAACGCCCCGTCCGCCGACTGACCTCTATCCAGCTGTCGCCAGCCTTACGGGCGCGCCTTCCCCTGGGCGCGCCCGCCTTTTTTGATCGCGCGGCGGGAACCCTGGCCAGATCGTGCGCCTTCTTGCCCTGGCGAGCTTGGCCGTGCATGACCCAGAGGCGATGAGCATCCTGACCCCAGGCGATACCTGCTGGCGGCGTGAACACGCGAGCCGGGCGGCCTTCCTCGTCGACACCGAGGCCTATTTCAACGCGCTCGCCGAGATTCTCCCCAAGGCGCAGAAGTCGATCTATCTGCTGGGCTGGGGCTTTGATCCGCGGACCCGGCTGGCGCCCGATGGGTTTGACGGCCCCGACGACCCCGACGAGATCGGCCGCATCCTCGTGGAGCTGTCGCGGCGCCGGCCCGAGCTGGACATCCGCCTGCTGATCTGGAAGTCGGCCTTGCCGATCAGCGCCAGCCAGAACTTCTTTCCCCACCGAGGGCGTCGCTGGTTTCGCGGCACCACGGTCCAGCTGCGACTGGACGAGTCGGTGCCCCTGGGCGCCTGCCACCATCAGAAGGTCCTGGTGGTCGATGACGCGGTCGCTATCTGTGGCGGCGGCGACATTTCGGTGGACCGTTGGGACACCGCCGCGCACCTCGACGATGACGAGCGGCGCATCATGCCCGACCAGGATTATCACCCGCCAAGGCATGAGGTGATGATGATGGTCGATGGCGCGGCGGCCAGCGCGCTGGGCGACCTGTTCAGGGCTCGCTGGCGCCGGTCGGCCGACGAGGTGGTGCCCAAGTCGACGCCGTCGCCTGTCGACCCCTGGCCGACCCGCGTTCCCGCCCATATGCACGATGTCGAGGTGGGGATCGCCCGGACCGAGCCGGCGTGGAAGCGGGACGCCATGATCGAGGAGATCCGTCGCCTGACGATCACCTCCATCTTCGAAGCCAAGGACATCATATATCTGGAGAACCAGTACTTCACCTCGCCGATCTATGCCGAAGCCCTGGCCGCCCGGCTGGCCGAACCCAAGGGGCCTGAGGTGGTGCTGATCTCGACCGGCTACAGCCCGAGCTGGTTCGACCAGCTGACCATGGACCGGGCGCGGAACAACATGCTGTGGCGCCTCCAGGCGGCTGACATCTTCGGGCGGCTGCACGCCTACTGGCCGGTCACCCGGTCGGGCCAGGAGGTGATCGTCCATTCCAAGGTGACCATTATCGATGACCGCCTGGCGCGGGTGGGGTCAGCCAACCTCAACAACCGCTCAGGCGGCTTCGACACCGAGTGCGAGCTGGCGGTGGAGGCGCGGAACGACGACGACCGCCGGGCCATCGGCGCCCTGCGTGACCGGCTGGTCGGCCACTTCATGGGATGCACCGGCGACGCCGTGGCCAAGGCCCGGCAGGAGCGGGGCAGCCTTGGCGGCGCCATCACCGCCCTCAATCTCGACCGCAGGCTTCGCCGCCTGGGACCGCGAGAGATGACCGCCCTGGGAAACATGATCGCGGCGTTTCACATCGGCGACCCGGCCGACGTGGCAGACTCGTGGCGTATCTTCCGGCGGCGCGAGCGCGTCTATGAAGCGTCCCGCCGCCTTAGCCAGGCCATCGCGCAGGGGCGGGAGCGCGCCCTTCAGGCCAGCTCGAAATCCATCACCAACGGCAGGTGATCGGAGGCGATGCGCGTGGTGGGGTCATAGGGGGCGAAGACATCCAGCACCCGCACCTCGTCGCTGACGAACACATGGTCGATCCTCAACACCGGCAAGACGGACGGGAAGGTCGCTGAGGGCGACTTCTTCTCGGCCAGCCGACGCGCGGGCCGCAGCTGTTCGCTCAAGGTCCGATAGACCTGGGAAGCTGAGGTGACGTTGAAATCGCCCAGCAGGATGGTGGGCCCCTGGCGATCAGGGTGACCCAGCCACCCAGAGCCGGCCAGGGCGGCGGCCGGGGT